>NZ_JAUCDN010000060.1:0-13584 GCF_034675085.1 Devosia sp. | reverse complement strand
GCCACCGCAGCGGCGAATATCGCTGGGTGCTGGGCCGGGCGCTGGCGGTGCGCGACGAGACCGGGCGCATCATGCGCTGGATCGGCACCGGTACCGACATCCACCAGTCGCGCCAGGCCGCCGCCGAGCGCGAGCTGGTGGCCCAGGAATTGAGCCACCGCATCAAGAACCTCTTTGCCGTGCTCACCGGCATCATCAGCCTGTCGGCCCGCAGCCGGCCCGAGGTCCGCTCCTTCGCCGAGGAATTGCGCCAGCGCGTCCACGCCCTGGGCGAGGCCCATGATTTCGTGCGCCTCTCCGGCCAGGATGCGGCGCCGGGCCTGCGCCAGGGCTCGCTGCATGCCCTGGTCGAGCGCCTGCTGCGCCCCTATGAGCAGGATGGCGCCCCCCGCCTTCTCTTCGAGGGCGAGGATATCGCCATCGACGATGGCGCCGCCACCCCGTTGGCTCTGTTGTTTCACGAGCTGGGCACCAATGCCGCCAAATACGGCGCCTTCTCCACTCCGCAGGGCCAGGTGACCCTCACCGGCCGCGTCGAGGGCGAGCACTACCATCTTGTCTGGAAGGAGCGGGGCGGTCCCGGCGTGGCCGAAAATCCGGCGCTCAACGGCTTCGGCTCCCGCGTCATCACCCTGAGCATAGAGGGGCAGTTACGCGGCCGCCTGCGCCGCCAATGGGAGCCCGACGGCCTGCGCGTCGATATCGAGCTGCCCCTGGCCGCCCTGCGCCGCTCCGCCCGCCTGCGCGACGAGCCGGTCGGGGCCTGACGCGGGGTTTCACCAAAAAAATAAGCCGGCGCGAAGGCCGGCCGCATTCCGTCTTTTCCGCGCCTTACCCGGCGGCGCAGTTATTGCCGTCCTGCGTCTCGAACAGGCGCAATTGCCCTGGCGGAATGGCGTCTTCGTCCTCTTCATGGCGGGCCACGGCATAGGCCACGGCGGCGCGCAGGTCGCGGTCGGTCACCGGCTTGGCCATCACCCCCAGCGTGCCCGGCACGCCATTGCCGAGCTGGCCGGGATTGGCGGTCATGAACAGAACCGTCACCCCGTGCTTTTGCGCCAGCGCGCGGCCGATGCGCATGCCGGTGGGGCCGTCCTGCAGGTTCAGATCCACGAGCGCGATGTCGGTCTGGTCGGCCAGGGCGAGTGCGGATCTTTCATCGGCCGCGATTCCGGCGGGCGAAAAGCCCATCTCCTCCACCACATGCTCGATTTCGGTGGCGACGAAAATCTCGTCCTCCACCACCAATACTCTATAGGTCATACGCTTGCTCTTGGACACACACATTCGCCTTCTGGCTTGTGGGCAACTCCCCAGCTTCGGCTCGGTTGCCGTCCCCGGTTCACATTAATGGTATTATTGCCCCAGCTTGCGCCCGACGGGTTACCAAACTGCCAATTCCGGCAACCTGCTGCGCGCTTGCCCTCCTCAAGGCGAGCGGATAAGTCTTGCACGGCCTGGCCGGCCTCCCGTCCGGTCCTCATGTATATAGCTCGAAACAGGTCGGCATCACCGTGACAGACCGTCTCAGAATTGCGCTCGCCCAGCTCAATCCCAAGGTCGGCGACCTGGGCGGTAATCTGGCCCTGGGCCGGGCCGCGCTGGCCGATGCGGTGGAAGCCGGCGCCGATATTCTCATGCTGCCCGAGCTGTTCCTCACCGGCTATATTCCCGAGGACCTGCTGTTCAAGCCGCAATTCGTCGCCGACGCCATGCAGGCGGCGCGCGATCTGGCCGCCGCCACCGCCGATACCGGCCTGACGCTCATCCTGCCCACTGTCTGGCAGGATGCAGGGCTGCGCAATGGGGTGCTGGTGGCCGAGGGCGGCGAGATTGTCGCCACGCGCTTCAAGCGCCAATTGCCCAATTCCGACGTGTTTTACGAGCAGCGCTATTTCAAGCCCGGCCCGCTCCCCGATCCGGTGGTGATCCGGGGCGTGCCGGTGGGCATCCCCATCTGCGAGGATATCTGGCACACCAATGTGTGCGAGCACCTGGCCATGCGCGGCGCCGAAATCATGCTCTGCCCCAATGGCTCGCCCTATTGGCGCGGCAAGCTCGACCAGCGCCAGCGCCTGGTGCGCGCCCGCGTTGCCGAGGATGACGTGCCCATGCTCTATCTCAACCAGGTCGGCGGGCAGGACGAACTGGTGTTCGACGGCGCTTCCTTCGCCATCGAGCCAGGCGGCGCGGTGGTGGTGCAGGGCCGGGCCTTCGCGTCCGATTTCATCGTTTCCGACTGGGTGCGCGGCGAAAACGGCTGGACCTGCGCCCGTGGCGACATCGCCGAACTGCCCGACGAGAATGCCGCCCCCTGGCAGGCCTGCGTGCTCGGGCTGCGCGACTACATGGCCAAGAATGGCTTCGCCACTGCCGTGCTCGGCCTCTCCGGCGGCATAGACAGCGCCGTGGTCGCCGCCATGGCCGTCGATGCGCTGGGGCCGGATAATGTCCATTGCGTCATGCTGCCCTATCGCTACACCACGCCGGCGAGCCTGGCGGATGCGCGCGATTGCGCCGAGGCGCTGGGCGTGCGCTACGATATCGTCTCCATCGGCGCGCCGGTCGATGCCGCCCTGGGCGAACTGGCCCCGGTCTTTGCCGGCCGCCCCGTCGATCTTACCGAAGAGAACATCCAGTCACGCATGCGCGGGCTGGTGCTGATGGCCATTTCCAACAAGCTCGGCTCGCTTCTGCTCACCACCGGCAACAAATCCGAGGTGGGCGTGGGCTACGCCACCATCTATGGCGACATGAATGGCGGCTACAATCCGCTCAAGGACATGTTCAAGATGGAGGTCTACCGGCTGGCGGCGTGGCGCAACACTGCTGTGCCCGCCGGGTGCCTCGGCCCGTCCGGCATGGTGATCCCCGCCAATATCATTTCCAAGGCGCCCAGCGCCGAATTGCGCCCCGACCAGACCGATCAGGACAGCCTGCCGCCTTATCCGGTGCTGGACGCCATCCTCACCGACCTGGTGGAAAACGACCTCTCGCTGGCCGAGATTGTCGCCAAGGGGCATGACGCGGCCTTGGTCGCGCGCATCGAGCGCCTGGTCAATATTGCCGAATACAAGCGTCGCCAGGCCGCGCCGGGCCCCAAGCTCAGCGCCCGCGCCTTCGGCTTCGGCCGGCGCTATCCCATCACCAATGGCTACAAGGACCGCTCGATCGGATGATTATTGTTCGCTGGGCGCCGTCCCCCACCGGCCGCATCCATCCGGGCAATGCCCGTCCGGCCCTGCTCAACTGGTTCTTCGCCCGCCGCCATGCCGGCCGCTACGTGCTGCGCATGGACGATACCGACGCCGCCCGCTCCACCCGCGCCTTTGCCGATGGCATCGAGCAGGACCTGGCCTGGCTCGGCGTCCGGCCCGATAGTCTGGTGCGCCAGTCCGAGCGGACCGCGCTTTACGATGCGGCGCGCGACCGGCTCATCGCCATGGGCCGGCTCTACCCCTGCTACGAAACCGAGGAGGAGCTGGACCGCAAGCGCGCCCGCGCCCGCCTGCTCGGCAAGCCCCCCATCTATGATCGCGCCGCCCTCAGCCTCACCGACGAGGATCGCGCCCGCCTCGAAGCCGAAGGCCGCCGCCCGCACTGGCGCTTCCGGCTCGATGGCCGCCCGGTGCAATTTGCCGACCTCATCAAGGGCCAGCAGACGGTCAATACCGCCTCCATGTCCGATCCGGTGCTGATCCGCGCCGATGGCTCCTATCTTTATACGCTCCCCTCCGTCGTCGATGACATCGATCTGGGCATCACCCATGTCATCCGTGGCGAGGACCATGTGTCCAATACCGGCACCCAGATCGAGATTTTCGAGGCGCTGGGCGGGGCCGTCCCCGTTTTCGCCCATCACAACCTGCTCACCGACGCCGCCGGGCAGGGCTTTTCCAAGCGCCTGGGCAGCCAGTCCATCGCGCAGTTTCGCGAGGCCGGCTACGAGCCGATGGCCATCGCCATCATGGCTAGCCTCACCGGCACCAGTCTTTCCATCGAGCCCTATGAGACGCTCGACGAAATCGCCGCCCGGCTCGATTTTTCCATGATTTCCCATGGCCCGGCGCGCTTCGACACCGCCGAGCTGGACGCCCTCAATGCCCGCATCCTGCATGCTCTGCCCTATGAGAGCGCGCGCGCGCGCCTGTCGGCGCTGGGGCTGGAAGGAGAGGCGATGTGGCTTTTGCTGCGCGACAATCTGCGCAAGTTCGACGACATCGCCGAATGGGCGAAATTGCTCACCGGCCCGGTCGCGCCCGTCATCGCCGATGAAGACCGCGAGTTCCTGGCGCTGGCCAAATCGCTGCTGCCGCCCGAGCCATGGGACGAAACCACCTGGGGCCAGTGGACCGATGCGCTCAAGGCGGCCACCGGCCGCAAGGGCAAGGCGCTGTTCCTGCCGCTGCGGCTGGCGCTGACCGGCCGGCCCGATGGGCCCGAGCTTAAGTCCCTGCTTCCGCTGGCTGGGCGTAAGGCGTGTCTGGCCCGACTACCCTGACGGTCCGCTCGCCGAACTGCACCAGCCGCAGGCTGGTGTCGGTGGTCTGCGGCACCGGCCTTGCGGTCGGCGTTTCGCCGGGGCCGGCCGGGCGCGGGCGGGGCAGGGGCACGTCGACCAGGGTGGCGGTCTGCAAGGGCGCCTCGATTGGCACCTGCACCGGCGCCACCCCGCGCGGGTCGCGCAGCGGCAGCGGAAAGCGCACCCCGTCTACTTCGATGGCCATGCGGCTGGTGCCGTCGGCGGCGGTCACCGCCTCCAGCCGCCCATTGGTCTGCGGGGCGACCTTGCAGCTGGCGCCGGGGCTGGTGTCCAGTTCTTCGCGATAGCGGAAGGCGCTGGGCAGCGCCGTATAGGGCTGGCCCATCATGTTGCGCATCTGCTCGGGCTCCTGGCCCGGATTATCGTAGAAATACAGCTCCACCGGCGTGGTCGGGCAGCTTTGCTGGCATTGCTGGGCGTCCTCGCCCACATAGTCGGGCAGGGTGGAATAGCTGATCGGCCAGAAATAGCCGTCGCTGAGCCGCACGCAGACGGTGCGCACTGTCTGGTAGCCCTGATAGCCCCAATAGTCGCCGCCATCCACCATCTGGCCATTGCTGAAATCGCCTTCCGAGGTGGACCCGAACACGCGGTCGAACAGCGCCTGGCGCTGATTGGTGAAGGTGGCGCTCGATCCGTCCGCGCCGCAGCCGAAGCGCGCCATTTCCTGCAGGATCGCCTCGCGCTGGCCGGCAATGGCATTGGCGGTGTCCACCTGCCGGGCCACGTCCGCCGCCACCTCGCGCAGGCGCAACACTTCCCGCCCGATCTGTCGGCAGACCTGGGTCTGGGGGCGGCCGGCCTTGGCGTCGTCATTGCAGCCGTCGCGCACATAGCGGCTTTCCATGGCCTGCACGTCGCGCGCCGCCTGCTGGGCCGCCTGCGAATTGCCGCCCACCTGGCGGAAATCGGCATTGCGCTCGAATTGCTGCAACGCCGCCGCCAGTTGCCGGCATTGCGCCGCCTGCGCATGGGCGGCGGTCACGTCGGCCACAAGGCAGGCCGCCGCCAGCAGCGTCATCATCAGGGCGCGCGCGCCAATCCTGCCCAAGCCGAGCCTCGCCATTGTTTTTTCGGTCCTGCGGCCCTTAAGACAACGCTAGGACCGTTGGCAACATTATAGTCACCGGGCAGGCCTGTCATAGCGCTGCCGGGACACACTATTGCGAGAGAACCCATCGCCATGAAGCTGGCAACGCTCAGGAACGGCCGCCCCGACGGGCACCTCGTCGTGCTCTCCGCCGATCTGGCCCATTACGTCTCCGCCGGCCGTGTCGCCCCCACCCTCCAGGCGGCGCTGGACGATTGGGAAAGCCTGTCTCCCGCCCTGTCCGAGCTGGCCGCCCGGCTCGATGCCGGGGCCATTGCCGGCCAGCCCTTCGATCCCGCCCAGGCCCTGGCGCCGCTGCCCCGCGCCTATCAGTGGATCGACGGCGCCGGGTATCTCAACCATCTCGAGCGCGTCCGCAGCCTCAAGGGCAGCAAGGATGCCGAGCTGCAATCGGCCCGGCCGCTGCTCTATCAGGGCGGCTCCGATTCGCTGGTCGCCCCCACCGACCCTATCCTGGTGCCCGATGCCGATCTGGCGCTCGATTTCGAGGCCGAAATCGCCGTCATCATCGGCCCGGTGCCCATGGGCGCGACGCGGGCCCAGGCCAGCGCCGCCATCCGCCTGGTCACCGTCTGCAACGACGTTTCCCTTCGCCGCCTCGTCCTCGACGATTTGCAGAATGGCTTCGGCTTTTTTCACGCCAAGCCCGCCACCAGCTTCGCCCCCATCGTGGCGACGCCCGTCAGCCTGGGCCCGGCCTGGCGCGATGATCGTCTGCATCTGCAATTGCGCATCGAGGTCAACGGCACGCTGATCGGCCAGCCCGATGCCGGCGCCGACATGCATTTCGATTTCGCCGACCTCATCGTCGAGGCCACCCGCACCCGCTCCCTGGGGGCGGGCACCATTATCGGGGGCGGCACCGTCTCCAACCGGCATGACGAATCCCTGCCCATCAAGCGCGACGGCATCGGCTTTGCCTGCATCGCCGAGGCGCGAACGGTGGAAAAGCTCAAATATGGCCGCGCCCGCACCCCCTTCCTCAAGCCTGGGGACGTGGTGCGCATCGGCGCGGTCGACGCGGCGGGAAAAAGCGTTTTCGGCGACATCGCCCAGCGCGTCGCCTTACCTTAACATATTGTAATTGGATAACATTGCCGTGTTGTCATAGGGTCGCCACAAAGCCTGTGCCACTGTGCAGTCGCGGTTCGCCGCCGGCCTGCAGAACCAGATCGATGTCGAGATTTCCATGACCGTTTCGAAAATTTCCGCCTTGGCCATTGCCGGTCTGATGTCGCTGGGCGTCATCGCCACCATGGCGCAGGATGCCTTCGTCGCTCCCGCCACCCCAGAGGAGGCCGTGGCCGCCCGCAAGGCCATCATGCGCGAAAACGGCATGCAGCTGCGCACCGCGGGGCGCCTCGCCGGCGACGAGGCCGTGGCCACCATGCAGACGCTGTTCGACAACTACTCCCATTTGCCGCTGCTCTTTCCCGAGGGCTCGCTGGTGGGTAACAGCGAGGCGCTTCCCGCCGTCTGGGAGCGCTGGGACGAGTTCGTCGCCATCGCCAATGCCACGCGTGACAGCGCCCAGGCGGGCCTGGACGCGGCCAAAGCGGGCGATACGGCCGGCTACACCGCCGCCCTTCAGGCCATCGGGGGCAGCTGCAACCAGTGCCATCAGGTGTTTCGCCGCTAGGGGCCCCTCTTTTTCGGCTTGATTTCCCGCCCGCCAGCGGTCAATCTCCGCGCCATGAAGACCAAATGCACCATTACCGCCGGCATTATTACCTGCTAACCCAAGCGTTGGCGGAGCGGTCTTCTTCATCCTGATTATGCGCAATGGATAGAGGCTCCCCCGCCAGGGCCCCCATCCGTCTGGCATTCAGGACCTTTCGATGACCACGGCAAAGCCGCAGATCACGCTCTACAATACGCTGACCCGCCAAAAGCAGGCCTTCATCCCCATCGATGCCGCCAATGTGCGCATCTATGTGTGCGGTCCGACGGTCTATGACTTCGCCCATATCGGCAATGCGCGGCCGGTTATCGTCTTCGACCTGCTGTTCCGCCTGCTGCGTCATCTCTATGGCGCCGCTCACGTCACCTATGTGCGCAACATCACCGACGTGGACGACAAGATCAACGCCCGCGCCCTGCGCGATTTTCCCGATCTGCCGCTCAACGAGGCTATCCGCCGCGTCACCGAAAAGACCGAGACCCAGTTCCGCAGCGACGCCGCCGCCCTGGGCGCGCTGGAGCCGACCGTCCAGCCCCGCGCCACCGACAATATCGCCCAGATGCAGGTGCTGATCGCCGATCTGCTGGCGCGCGGCCATGCCTATCTCGCCGGCGGCGAGGTACTGTTCGACGTCGCCTCCATGCCCGATTACGGCCAGCTTTCCGGCCGCAATCTCGAGGACAACCTGGCCGGCGCCCGCATCGCCGTCGAGGCGCACAAGAAGAACCCCGCCGATTTCGTGCTCTGGAAGCAGTCTTCCGACACCGAGCCGGGCTGGGACAGTCCCTGGGGCCGGGGGCGTCCGGGCTGGCATATCGAATGCTCGGCCATGAGTGAGCGCTATCTCGGCCAGACCGTCGACATTCATGGCGGCGGGCTCGACCTCATCTTCCCCCACCACGAAAACGAGATCGCCCAGTCCCGCTGCGCCCATGGCACCCACGCCATGGCCAATGTCTGGATGCATAACGGCTTCCTTCAGGTCGAAGGCCAGAAGATGAGCAAGAGCTTGGGCAATTTCGTCACCATCAACGAGCTGCTGGAAACCGGCGCCATGGGCGGCCGCGCCTGGATCGGCGACGTGCTGCGTCTGGCCATGCTCATGACCCATTACCGCGAGCCCATCGATTTTTCGGTGAAGCGCCTCGAAGAGGCCGAGGCCAAACTGCGCGACTGGCAGCGCGCTGCCCGCGACGCCGGGCCGGGCGATACTCCCGACCCTGCCGTGGTGGCGGCCCTTTCCGACGATCTCAATTTCCACCGCGCCAGCGTGGCGCTCGACGCCATCGCCCGCGACGCCAACCGGGGCGACGCCGATGCCCGGCAGCGCCTCGCCGACAGCCTCGCTTTCCTCGGCTTCGGCCTTTCCTCGCTCATCACCTCCGACGATGGCTGGCAGGAGCCCCCCCACATCGCCACCGCCATCGCCGAGCGCCTCGCCGCCCTCGACGCCCGCGACTTCGCCAGGGCCGACGCCATCCGCACCGAGCTTTCCGGGCAAGGCATCGCCCTGATGGACTACAAGGACGAAGCCGGCGCCCGACGCACCCGATGGGAAATGAAGCGGTGAGCGCGCAGCCCCGTAAAAGTAGGCCCGCATTGCCTCAGTCGTCACCCTCCCCCTTGCGGGGAGGGATCAAGGGTGGGGGACGTTTAGCCCCGATGCCGGCCCCCGCGCACCCGCTCCCACCCACCGGCGCTGCCCGCCTACCCACCGGTACCGCCCGCCTATCCAACGGCGCTGCCCGCGGACTTGATCCGCGGGCCGGATCGGGAGCCCATGATGCCTCGGCGCCTGCTGGGTGTGGCCCACGGGTCAAGCCCGTGGGCAGCGCCGGGATTTTGGAGAAATTCAGAGTTAATCGCCGCCAGTCCTTTGCCTTGCTGACACCTCTTGACCATCCCCTTGCGTTTCTTGCTGCTCCCTCGAACAGGAGACTGAACCATGCTTGACCACGTAGGAATTCTCGTCGCCGACTGGACCAGGGCCAAGGCATTCTACGATGCCGCCCTCGCGCCGCTGGGGGCCAGCTTGCTCAATCTGGTGCCCGAACAGTATACCGGCGGCATCAAGGTGGGCGGCTATGGCCGCGACAAGCCCGATTTCTGGCTCACCCAATGCCCCGATGGCCAGACCGGCCCCGGCCGTCACTATGCCTTTGCCGCGCGGTCGCGCGCCGAGGTCGATGCCTTTTACGCCGCCGCGATGGCCGCTGGCGGCAAGGATAATGGCGCCCCCGGCCTGCGCCCCCAATATCACCCCGGCTACTACGGGGCTTTCGTCATCGATCCGGACGGCAACAATGTCGAAGCGGTCTGCCATGTCCCGGCTTGAGAGGGAGAAAAGCTGATGAACCGCCATGCCATCCAAGTCAGCGGCGGCTGCCAATGCGGCGCGGTGCGCTATCACGCGACGGAAATGTTCGATAACGCCCATATCTGCCATTGCCGCATGTGCCAGAAGGCGGTGGGCAATATCTTTGCCGCCCTGGTCGCCGCCCCGCGCGAGGCCATTGTGTGGACGCGCGGCACGCCCGCGCGCTTCCGCAGTTCCGATCATGTCGATCGCGGCTTCTGCCAGGAGTGCGGCACGCCACTGTTCTACGACGACATCACCGCCAACCGGGTCAATTTCACCATCGGCTCGCTCGATCACCCCGAGCTGTTCCCGCCTTTGGCCAATACCGGCAATGAGAGCCGCGTGCCCTGGTTCGACACCATCACCAGCATCGAACATGGCGGACAGACCGAGGATGGCGCGCGCCAGGCCTGGGCCGCCGCCATCAGATCCACCAGCCGCCAGCATCCCGATCACGACACCGAGCAATGGCCCTAGCGGCCATGCATCACGGCATATGAGTTGAGCCTATGTCCAGAACCCGCCTCTATCTCTTCGACACCACCCTGCGCGATGGCGCCCAGACCGCCGGCATCGAGTTTTCCCTGGAGGACAAGATCGCCATCACGCGCCTGCTCGAGGAATTGGGCGTGGATTATATCGAGGGCGGCTATCCCGGAGCCAACCCGGTCGATACCGAGTTCTTTGCCGAAAAGCGTACCAGCCGCGCCCGCTTCACCGCCTTCGGCATGACCAAAAGGGCAGGGCGCTCCGCCGCCAACGATCCGGGCTTGCAGGCGCTGCTCGCCTCCAGCGCCGAGGCCACCTGCTTCGTCGCCAAGGCTTGGGATCATCAGGTGCGCGTCGCGCTCGAAATCTCGCTGGAGGAAAATCTCGACAATCTGCGCCAGACCGTCGCCGCCGCCGTCGCCGCCGGCAAGGAGGCGCTGGTCGATTGCGAGCATTTCTTCGATGGCTACAAGGCCAATCCCGACTACGCCACCGCCTGCGTTCTGGCCGCGCATGAGGCGGGTGCGAATTGGGTTGTCCTTTGCGATACCAATGGCGGCTCGATGCCATCTGAGGTGACGCGGATTGTTAGCAGTCTGTTAGCCAATTCGCCCCAATTGCGACTGGGAATCCACGCTCACGACGATACCGGACAGGCCGTCGCCAACACCCTGGCCGCCGTCGAAGCCGGCGTCCGCCACATCCAGGGCACCCTGAATGGCATCGGCGAACGCTGTGGAAACGCCAATCTGGTCACACTTATCCCCACCCTTGTCCTCAAGCCCGCCTTTGCCGATCGCTTCGAAACCGGCATCGATCCGGCCCGGCTCGAACGGCTCACCCATATCTCGCGCGCCTTCGACGACCGGCTCAATCGCGCCCCGATGAAACAGGCCCCCTATGTCGGCGCTTCCGCCTTCGTCACCAAGGCGGGGATCCATGCCTCAGCCCTGCTCAAGGATTTTTCCACCTATGAGCATGTGCCGCCCGAAAGCGTCGGCAATGAGCGCTCCATCATGGTCAGCCAGCAGGCCGGCAAGTCCAATCTGGTGACGGCGCTGGCCCGCCACGGCATCGAGTTGTCCAAGGGCGATCCGCGCCTCGAAAAGCTCCTCGCTACCGTCAAGGAGCGCGAATCGCGCGGCTATTCCTATGATGGCGCCGATGCCTCCTTCGCCATTCTGGCCCGCCAGGTCCTGGGCACGCTGCCCGTCTTCTTCTCGGTGGAGAATTACCGGGCCAGCGTCGAGCGCCGCCACAACGCCCTGGGCGAGCAGGTCACCGTCACCGAAGCGGTCGTCAAGATCCGGGTGGGCGACGAGTTGCTCATGTCGGTGGCCGAGGGCAATGGCCCGGTCAACGCTCTGGATCTGGCCCTGCGCAAGGATTTGGGCATCTATTCGGGCCGCATCGAAGACCTCGAACTGGTCGACTTCAAGGTGCGTATCCTCGATGGCGGCACGGGCGCGATCACCCGTGTGCTGGTCGAGAGCCGCGATGCCAGCGGCGAGCGCTGGCACACGCTGGGCGTTTCGCCCAATATCATTGATGCGTCCTTTGAAGCTCTGTATGAATCGATCACATACAAGCTGTTGAAAACTGAAGCGGCTCAGCAAACGACAGACAAAGTGGCTTAATCCGGGCCGCCGCCCCAGGGGTGGCCGTCTTATCCGTCCTGTGGAGGGCAAACTGGCCGAAACCGCACCGAAAAAACCGCTCGCGCTGACCATTGGCGCTGCGGTGGTTACCCTGCTGGTCGTGTTGGGCGTCGTGTCCGGCCCGTCTGTCGTGGATTGCTTCAATTCCGGGCAGGGCATGGGCCAGTGTCTGCAAGGCAAGCTGGCCGAGTCCGGCATTCTGCCCCCGCCCACGCCGGCCGCCACGGCCGAGGTGCCGCCCGCTCCCGCGCCCGAGGCGCCCACCGAGCTGGGCGAGCCGGCGCTCGACGTCGCCGAGGATATCCCCGCCGATATCCCCGACAATCTGATTTCGGCTACCTTCGGCCTGCTGCGCGCCGAGCCCGATGGCTCCGTGGTCATCGCCGGCAGCGGCACCCCCGGCGCCGAGGTTGAAATCTACGAAAACGACGATCTTCTGGGTAAAACCACCGTCGAATCCAGCGGCGACTGGGTTCTCGTCCCCGAACGGCCCATCGCGCCAGGCGGGGCGGAGATCACCTTGGCCGAAGCCGGAAAGTCCGGCCGCGCCGAGCAGTCCTTCGTCGTGGTCATCAATGACGACAAGTCCAGCGAGCCATTGGTCGTGGCCAGCACGCCGGGGGCGATAAGCCAGGTTTTGCAGGGCCTTCCAGCCCCCGCCGAGGCGCCGGCCCAGCTTGCGGCCGCCGATCCGGTGGCCCCGCCCGCCGCGCCTCAGCCTGCCCCGGCCCCGGCCCCGCAGCCCGCTCCCCAGCCACAGGCTGAGCAGCCTGCCGCGCCGCAGCCGGCCCCAGCCACCACTGCCGAGACACCGGCCCAGCCTTCCGTGACGCCCCAGCCCGTTGCTCCGGCGCCTGCCGCGCCCGCTGAGGCGGCCCCGGCCCTCGCACCGGCCGAGGGGCCTGCCCCCGTGCCTGTGGAGGCCGCTCCAGCGGCCCCGCAACCGGCTCCTGCGGCCCCGACAGCTCCTGAGCCCGCCGCGCCGCCCGCGCCTGCGGCTCCGGTGCCTGAAACGCCTGCGGCAACGCCGGCTCCTGTTGAAGTCGCGGCCGCGCCCGTCCAGCCGACGCCCGCACCCGTTCCTGCCCCGGCAGCGGCCGCGCCTCTGGTACAGCCCACGATCGATGCCATCGAGGTTGAAGGCGATCGTGCCTTTTTCGCCGGCGCCGGCAGCGAGGGCGCGACCATTCGCCTTTATGTCGAGGATGGCTTCGTGGCCGATACCACTGTGGCCGAGGGCCGCTGGCTCATCGAGGCCGGCAAGGTGCTGACCCGTCCGCAGCAACGCGTGCGCATCGACATGCTCCAGCCCGGCTCCGCCGGCGTCGTGGCCCGGGCAGAGGTCGATTTCGTGCTCGATCTGCCTGCCGAGACCCCGCCGGTCGCCATTGCCGCCGCGCCCGAGGCGTCCTCGGCAGGTCAAACGCCTGAAAATGCGCCTTCGGACGGCACATCTGCCCCGGCGACAGGCGAAACGCCTGCGCAGGGGGGCCAGCCCGCGCCTTCCGCCTCTTCGACACCCTCGCAACAGTCCGCCGCGGCCCCCGTGCCTACTCTGGTGGCCGTTTCGGTGGGTGGGAGCGATGCCCAGCGCTTTGCCTCGGGCAAGGCCATCATCCGGCGCGGCGACAATCTCTGGACCATCGCCCGCCGCGTCTATGGCGAGGGCTTCAAATACACCACCATCTACCAGGCCAATACCGGCCAGATCCGCGACCCGGACCTGATCTATCCCGGCCAGGT
>NZ_JAUCDN010000059.1:0-13716 GCF_034675085.1 Devosia sp. | reverse complement strand
TCGGTGAAAAAGAACAAGGCCAGGAAGGGCGAGGACCTCGCCAATGCCCAGACCGTCGGCGTCACCGCCACGGTCAAGGCGCTGGAGCAGATCATCCTGCATGGCCGCAAGGAGGTGGAAGGCTCCGCCCCCTGGGTGCCGCACCGTCCCGCGCGTCCGGCCAAGCGCGGCGAAAGCCGGCCCTTCCGCCTCAACACCACTTACGAGCCGCGCGGCGACCAGCCCACCGCCATCGCCGAGCTGGTCGAGGGCGTCGAGAACGGCGAGACCGACCAGGTGCTGCTCGGCGTCACCGGTTCGGGCAAGACCTTCACCGCCGCCCAGGTCATCGCCCGCACCAACCGCCCCGCGCTGATCCTGGCGCCCAACAAGACGCTGGCCGCCCAGCTCTATGGCGAGTTCCGGAATTTCTTCCCCGACAACGCCGTCGAATATTTCGTGTCCTATTACGACTACTACCAGCCCGAGGCCTATGTGCCGCGCACGGACACCTATATCGAGAAGGAATCCACCATAAACGAGCAGATCGACCGCATGCGCCACTCGGCCACGCGCGCGATCCTCGAACGCGACGACGTCATCATCGTCGCCTCGGTCTCCTGCATCTACGGCATCGGCTCGGTGGAAGACTATACCGCCATGACCATCGACGTGCAGAAGGGCGAGAAGATCGACCAGCGCGAGCTGCTCGCCAAGCTGGTGGCCCTGCAATATAAGCGCGGCGACACCGGCTTCGTGCGCGGCACGTTCCGTGTGCGCGGCGACACGGTGGAAATTTTCCCCGCCCACTATGAAGCCGCCGCCTGGCGCGTCTCGCTCTTCGGCAACGAGGTCGAATCCATCGTCGAATTCGATCCGCTGACCGGCAAGAAAAGCGCCGACCTCACCTTCATCCGGGTCTTCGCCAATTCCCACCACGTGACGCCCCGCACCACCATGAACCAGGCGCTCAAGGCCATCCGCTCCGAGCTAGCGGCGCGTTTGCAGGAACTCAACGGCGCCGGGCGGTTCCTCGAAGCCCAGCGGCTGGAACAGCGCACCCTCTTCGATCTGGAAATGATGGAGGCCACCGGCTCCTGCGCCGGCATCGAGAATTATTCGCGCTATTTCTCCGGCCGCAAGCCGGGCGAGCCTCCGCCGACCCTCTTCGAATATCTCCCCGACGACGCTTTGGTCTTCGTCGACGAAAGCCACGTCACCATCGGCCAGCTCGGCGCCATGTATCGCGGCGATTTGCGCCGCAAGGCGACGCTGGCCGAATATGGCTTCCGCCTGCCGAGCTGCATGGACAACCGCCCCCTGCGTTTCGAGGAATGGAACGCCATGCGCCCGCAATCGGTCTATGTCTCGGCCACGCCCGGCTCATGGGAAATGGAGCAGACCGGCGGCGTCTTTGCCGAACAGGTCATTCGCCCCACCGGCCTCATCGATCCCCCGGTCGAGATCCGTCCCGCCACCCATCAGGTGGACGATGTCATCGACGAAATCCGCGCCACCATCGACAAGGGTTATCGCACCCTGGTCACCGTGCTCACCAAGAAGATGGCCGAGGACCTGACCGAATATATGCACGAACAGGGCATTCGCGTGCGCTACATGCATTCGGACGTCGACACCATCGAGCGCATCGAGATCATCCGCGATCTGCGCCTGGGGGCCTTCGACGTGCTGGTCGGCATCAACCTGCTGCGCGAGGGCCTCGACATCCCCGAATGCGGGCTGGTGGCCATTCTCGACGCCGACAAGGAAGGGTTTTTGCGCTCCGAAACCTCCCTCATCCAGACCATCGGCCGCGCCGCGCGCAACGTCGATGGCCGCGTCGTCCTTTATGCCGACAGGGAAACCGGCTCCATGCAGCGCGCTTTGGCCGAAACCAGCCGCCGCCGCGAAAAGCAGCTCGCCTATAACGAGGCCAACGGCATCACCCCGCAATCGGTCCGCTCCAACATCCACGACATCGTGGACTCGGTTTACGAGCAGGACCATGTCACCATTTCCATCGGCAAGGGCAAGGACGGCAAGGAACAGCTCGCCGTCGGCGAAAACCTCGCCGCTGTCATCAAGGACCTCGAAGCCCAGATGCGCGAAGCCGCGACCAACCTCGAATTCGAAAAAGCCGCCAGACTGCGCGACGAGGTCAAGCGGCTGCGGGAAATGGAGCTGGATACGCTGACCGGCGAGGTGTCCTGACCGACACCGCGAAAAAGCCCCTGTGACGCACTTTGCTTCCCCGCTCCCGATGTCATTCCGGCGCAGGCCGGAATCCATCTCCGCATGTTTCCACGGGGATTGATGGGTGCGGATGGCCCTACAGCATGTCTCCCGAAAGTGGGAACCGGTTTCGGGACAAAGACATGCGCAAAAACAAAAGGCTAAAGCGCATGGAGCGAATCTGAAAGATCGCGACGCGCTTTAAGGATAGATGCCGGCCTGCGCCGGCATGACATGGTGCAAGGGAGGGTTCCGCAGGCCGCTTTAAAGCCCAAGCCGCAAGAGCGACGCTCGAATGCGCGGATATTTAGAGCGTTTCCAGCAAAAGTGGAAACGGTTTTGCGGTTCGGAAACGCGATAAAACAAAGGCTTAGATCGTTTCACCGTTTCCACTAAACGGTGAAACGATCTAGCCGACCATCCCCTCGCCACTATCGACATAGCGCTTCGCACGGCACCCCGTCATTATCGCCATCCAGCCTGTGCCCCCAGCTGCAATTGGCCAGATACCATCGCGCTTCCTCGCATGAATCGATCTGCGTGCAATAGCGCCGCGATGGGCAGGACGCTTCGCTCTGCCGCTGCACCACACCATAACCGGGCTGGTTCCGCGCCGGCACCGAGATCGCCGGCGCCGCCCGCGCTGCCGGCGTACCGCTCAGAGATTGCGCACTGACCCATCCGACCTGACCATTGGCGGACACGAGCCCCCAGCCGCTCCGCCGCTCACCCGCCATCACCTTGGTATCGTGCTTGAGGCTGGCGAGCACCCGTCCATTCGTGCTCGGCGCCTCGCGCAGATTAAGGCTGCTGGCAGCAACATAGAGCGTTGCATCGAAGCGCGGCGCCTCTGGAACACCCACCCGAACGGCCTGCGTCCCCGGCGTAACCGAGGCTGTCGCCGGCGTATCGGTTCCACCGATGATGTTACCCAGCGCCGCCAGCATCATGATGCCGGCAAAGACCCAGAACAGTTTGCGCATGCCCCCTCCGCCAGCACCATGCCGCCTGCCGATTATCCTGTCCATCCTGGAGAGCCGATCCAGCCTCCGCTTTATCCCCGCCCCCTCCTCCCTCCCCCACACTCCCATATGTTCCCCCCGGAGTGTGCCCCATGACCCGTTCCCGCCACCGCCTGTTCCACGCCAGCGCTATTCCCGCTTATCAGGTTTCCGAGCACAGGCGGCTTTCGCAATTGCTTGAGGACACGCAGGATGCCCTGGTTCCGCCGTGGCCCGAGCCGCTGGCCGGCATGCAATTGGCGCGGGTGCGGCGGCTGATGGCCGATATTGCGGCGCTGGTCTCGCGCGAGCCGGGCAATCGGGCGCTGCTGCGCCTGCCGCCCGGCGAAGTGCTGGCGCGGGTGGAGATCGCCGCTGCGCTGCGCGATGGCGAGGCGGCGCTGGCCGCCTTTCATCGCGCCCATAGCGATATCGACAGCAATTGTGAGGATGGCTGGCTGGTGGCGGAAAATCGTCGCCGCCCCGGCGATTGACTTATCCCGCTTATCCCCGCGCTGGAAAACCGTGCCATCATTCTCCCGTTCCCGCCGGCAACACGCGGTGCCGACGAAGCACCGGGCGGGGAGACGGGCCGCTCGGGGTCGCCTGGGCGGGTGCGTGGATGTCGACAACCGGCCAGAGCCGAACCGCCCCCGCAAGGACGTTCGCGTCCGCGCCGACGGTGGGTCCGAAGCGTCAAACCCCAAAAGGGGGCCGCTCGAGGCATGCGCAAGAAATCCCGATCGTGGGAAGCGGCTTTCGCCTCTTCTGTTCTACCAGTTTTTCGGGGCGAAAGCCGCATCCCACCGTGCAACCGTGACGCCTTCGGGCCGGGCGGCGTTTCCGGCTGCCTTGCCCCTGCCACACGATCAAGGCATGAAGGAAAGGACCATTCGGGAGCATTCTGATGCGCACATCCCTTCCTCTTGCCGCCCTCGCCGTGCTTCTCGTCGCCGCTCCGGCGCAGGCGCTCACCGTCACCGCCCGCGTCTCGGGCGGCAATATCGCCGTGCATGCGGGGCCGGGCCTGTCCTACCGCGTCGTCGGGCGCATTGCCGACGGCACCGAGATTCCCATCGACGAATGCACCCAGCGCGACGGCGATTCACGCTGGGGCAGTTGGATCGGCGATGCCGGCTATCCGCTCAGCGGCGCGGGCGCGCGCGAATGGTGCCACATTCCCGATTATGGCTGGGTGGAGCGCAACTGGATCGTGGGCAAGGGCCTGGTCAACGTCACCCCGCCCGATTTCGCCGGACGCGGCTGGTAGGCCAATCCGGCCTTGGAGCGTTTCCAGGAAAAGTGGAGACCGGTTTTCCGGTTCGGAAACGCGATAAAACAAACACTTAGATCATTTCACTGTTTCTACCAAACGGTGAAATGATCTAAAGCCAGCCGGAAAGCTCGCGCCGCACCATCGCCTCGATCATGTCCATGCTGGCCGGGCTGGCATTGAGGCAGGGGATATAGGCGAATTTCTCGCCGCCCGCCGCCAGGAAGCTCTCGCGCCCGCCGATGGAGATTTCCTCCAGCGTCTCGATGCAATCGGCATGGAAGGCCGGGGCCAGAACCGCCACCTTCTTCTTGCCCTGCCCCGGCAGGCTCTCCAGCGTCTTGTCGGTGGCCGGGGCCAGCCATTGCGTCGGCCCGAACCGGCTCTGGAAGGTCACCTTGAGCTTGTCCTCGGGCCAGCCCAGATAGTCGCGCACCAGCCGCGTGGTTTCGTGGCAATGCTTTTCGTAGGGGTCGCCCCGGTCGACATAGCTCTGCGGCAGGCCGTGATAGGAGGTGAGCACCACATCGGGCTCGAAATCGAGCGCGGCGACGCCATCGCGGATGGAATCGCCCAGCGCCGCCACATAATTGGCATCGTCGAAATAGGCCGGCGCCGTGCGCACCGCCGGCTGCCAGCGCATGGCGCGCAGCGCGTCGAACGCCTTGTCATTGGCGGTGGCCGTGGTGGTCGCCGAATATTGCGGATAAAGCGGCACCAGCAGAATCTTGCGGCAGCCAGCCGCCTCCATGCGTTCCAGCGCGCTCCGCGTCGATGGATTGCCGTAGCGCATGGCGAAGTCGACCATGATATCCTCGCCCGCCAGCCGCTGGGCTAAATTCTCCGACTGGGCCCGGGTGATGACGCGCAGCGGGCTGTCATTGTTCTGCCTGTCCCAGATCAGGCTGTAGGCATGGGCGCTTTTTTGCGGGCGGGTGCTGAGGATGAAGAGGTTGAGGATCGGCCACCAGATCAGCTTGGGCGTCTCGATAACGCGCGGATCGGAAAGGAACTCGCCCAGATAGCGGCGCACGCTCCAGTAATCGGTGCCGTCCGGCGTGCCCAGGTTGAGCAGCAGCACGCCGATCCTGGAATTCTGGCGAAGCGATGAGACCGGCGGAGAAATCTGGGGCATGAAGCGATTTTTTGGAAGGATTCTAGACAGGGGCGCACCATAACCGCAAAACCGTCAACCGCAAGGCGGCGATGGGTCGCGCCACCCCGTGATGGCGCGTTTTATACGTTTTTGCCCCGGGTGCGGCCTGCTCACAGGCTGGCGATCAGGAACAATATGCCGAAAGCCAACACCGCCAGGGCTCCCAGCAATTCGAGCCCCCAGACCAGCCGATACCCGAACGCGCTGTCGAGCCCGCCCAGCCGGTGCGCCAGGCCCTTGGCCCCCACGGCCAGCGCGGCCAGGCTCGCCACGGTGATGGCGGTGCCGGCGCCCATCAGGAAGACCCCGGCGATTCCCGCCGCCAGCAGGCCCTGCGACAGCGCGAAAACCATCACCACCAGCGCGCCCGAGCATGGCCGCAATCCCACCGCCAGGACCACCCCCAATTGCTCGCGCCAGCCCCCCTGCGCCGCTTCCGGCGGCACCACATGCATATGGTCGTGGTGATCGTGGTCGTCCGCATGATCGTGATGATCATGATGATGGTGCGCGCCCTCATGAAGATGCTCATGCGCCTTGCGCGCCATGTCGGGCGCCGGTGCGTGGTGATGATGTCCCCAGCCGAAGAGCTTGCGCAAGACCAGCCACAGCCCCAGCAGCACGATCATCCCGTAGGAGGCGATGCCGATCCAGTTGGCGGCGTCGCTCATGGCCAGGCTGGTCAGGCCCAATATGCCCGCGCCGATCAGCACGAACACAACCGCCACCAGCGATTGCAGCATGGCCGAGGCGATGCTGAGCGCGATGCCCCGTCGCAGCTGCGTCTCGTTGGCCAGCATATAGGACGAGATCACCACCTTGCCGTGGCCCGGCCCCGCCGCATGGAACACGCCATAGAGGAAGCTCAGCCCGCCCAATATCCAGAAAGCGTTACCGTCATGGCGCAGCCGGTCCAGAGCCGTGGTCATGGCGCCATAGAAATGTCGCTGCTGCTCCTGAAGCCAGCCGAAAAAGCCAGTGCGCGGCAGGTTGAGGCCCGGCTCGGGCGGCGGCCCGCCAAAGGGCAGGCTCGGCCGCGCCTCGGCCACGGCCTGCGCCGCCTCGGTCGCATTGGCCGGCGGCGCCGACAGGGGGGCGCCGTCGCAGCCGACCACGATCATGCCCTGCGTGCCGCGCATCGCCGCCGCCAGGTCGGGCGGCAATTCCAGAACCTCGGCGCCCAGAGCATAGAGCCGGTCGGCGATCTCGGGCGCCATGGGCTGGGGCGGCACCAATTCGGCGCGGCAACCGGCGGGAGCGTTCTCCAGCGCCACCGCCCCCGCATCGGCAAATTCGATCGCCACGTAATATTCGGGGTCATAGACACCCAGCTCGAAGCGCGGCCCCACGCGTTGCGGCGTCATCGCGTCGAGCGTGAAGCTCAGCGTCACCCGCCCGTCCTCATAGGCCATATGCTGGTCGCCCACGGCGCGGAACTGCATGGGCGCGTCGCTGGCCCCTGCGAAGGTGTAGAAGCCGAAATCGCCCAGATCGGCGACGTTCTCATCGGCGAGCGGCTGCAATTCCGCCGGGCTCACCAGCCCGTCGCCGTCGCTGTCCAGCCCCTGCACGATCCAGGCGGAAAAGGCGGTGTCGAAGGTCCAGCGGTGGCGCAGCGCGCTAACGGCGTCGCCCTCGAACACCACGCCGATTTCGGCGTCGATCCAGATATGAGGATGGGCCAGCGCCGGTCCCGCCAGCCCCAGGAGCACCGCGGCCGCACCCAGAAGTCGCGCCAGAAGAGCCTTCGCCGCCACGCCCATTCCTCAGTTGACCGGATGCTTCTCGAACCACGCCACCAGATGGTCGATCAGCGCCCGCACCTTTCCGGCCAGGTGGCGGCGATGCGGATAGACCGCCTGAAGCGTCTGCCCGGTGGGCATGTAGCTTTCGAGGATCGGCACCAACTCGCCGCGCGCCACCAGCGGATCGGCCAGATAGGAGGGCAAGACGACGAAACCAAGGCCCATCGCCGCCGCCTCGCGCGCCGCCAGGGGAGAATTGACCCGCACCGGCCCGCTGACCGGCACCGAAATGGTCTTGCCATCCTCGAAGAAGCGCCAGTTCGAATGGCCCTGCAAATTGACGTCGACAATGCAGGGCAGATGCCGCAGATCGTCGGGATGGAAGGGCCGGCCAACCCGCTCGATCAGCGCCGGCGCTCCGCCCGCCACCACATGCATGTCGGCGATCTTGCGCGCGATCAGTGCCGAATCGGCCAGGGTCGAAATGCGCAGCGCCACATCGATCCCTTCATCCACCAGGTCCACATAGCGGTCTTCCAGCCGCAGATCGAGCGTCACCTTGGGGTGGGCGCGCAGGAATTCGTAAATGGCCGGAGCCAGCGTCGATTCGCCGAAATTGCGCGGCGCCGATACACGCAGCAGGCCGCGCGGCTCGCTGGTCTGGTCGGTGATGGTGGCGTCCAGGTCGTCCAATTGCTGCAAAAGCGCGCTGGCTTCGCGATAATAGACTTCGCCTGCCTCGGTGAGACTGAGCTTGCGCGTGGTGCGGTTCATCAGCCGCACGCCCAGGTAATCCTCGAGATCGGTCACATATTTGGAGAGCAGCGCCTTGGAGCGGCCATGCTGGCGCGCCGCCGCCGAAAAGCCGCCGGCATCGAACACCTGAACGAAGGCGCGAATACGGGCGAGGTCCTGCATCATGGCGCTCCGGTCACATTGGCGAGGCCATGGACGCATAACGCATTGACACTGGTTGAACAACAACGGGGCTTGGTGTGGCCACGATTAACGATAGGATAGCAAGCCCAATCGACGCGCCTGGGGAGTTCGGACTATTTTCCCACCTATGTCCAGACCTTCATCCCGCTCAACTCTCTACCGGCTCATCGAGGCCGGGCAGCTCGCGCACAAGGCGCTGCTGCTGCCCCTTCTCGAACGGGGCCTGGAGCCGGGCGACGATGCCGTTCTCTTCGCGCTGGGACGCTCCGGCGCCACCCAGGAGGCGCTGGCCGAGGAATTGGGCCTGTCCGCCCCCGCCCTTGAGGCGCGCCTTGTCCGCCTTGCCGAGCGCGAGCTGGTCACCCGCCAGGCCGTCGGCCCCGAGCTGGCCGAAGGCGTCGCCCTCACCGGGCGCGGCGCGCGCATCTGCAAAAGCCTGGCCGATCACTGGGCCCAGCTCGAAGAGGCGCTCATGGGCGAGCTCAAGCCCAGGCAAAGAAAGAAACTTGCCGGCCACCTCAAGCGTTTCGTCGCTTTGCTCCGGCTCTGAAACCAGCCTGAAGGCACCATTCAGGTCCAGTTCATCCGCAAGGGTGTTTTCTGCGGTCATGGATATTCAGCGCCCCACAAGGCAAAGGAGAACGACAATGGCTTTGAGCAGGAAAATCATGGCGGCAGGTCTCGCCGCCCTGGCCCTGGTGGCCACCACCGCCGCCGCCTCTGCCGCCCCGGCTTACGCCACCGGCAATGTCAACGTGCGCTCCGGTCCCGGCACCGGCTATGGCGTGGTCGATACGCTGCGGCGCGGCGAGCAGGTCGATGTGCAATACTGTCGCGGCAGCTGGTGCTTCGTCGACAAGCGCGGTCCGAGCGGTTGGGTTTCGGCCAATTACCTCGATCGCGGCCGCCCCGGCAACTGGAACAACCGTCCGGGCTGGAATAATGGCTGGAACAACGGCTGGAACAATCCTCCCCCGAGCTGGGGCCCCCGTCCCCCGCGCCCGCCCCAGTGGGACCCGCGTCCGCCGCGCCCGCGGCCGGTGCCCCCGCATAATGGCGGCAGCGTCTGCTTCAACGGCCCCAACGGCTATTTCTGCATCGGCAACTGACCTTCAAATGCCGCCCTCCGGGGCGGCGTTTTCCATTCCCTTCTATTCGCGGCCCATGGAAGGATCGGCGACAGCCGGGATGCGCCGGATGCGTTCGCGTGCCATCACCACCAGCCCCGCTGCCACGATGATGCCCGCGCCGAGAAGGGAAACCGGATCGATCCATTCGTCAAAGATCACGGCGCCCAGAAAGATGGCCCAGGGCAGCGAGAAATAATTGAAGGGCTGGATGGTGCTGGCCGGCGCCATGGAGAGCGCATAGATCATCAGCCCATGCCCCAGGCAGGTGGTCACCATGATCGTCGCCATCAGCGCCAGGTCGGGCCAGGCCATGGGCTGCCAGTGGAACACGCCGATCGCGCTGGAGAGCAGCAGCCCCATGACGCCGGTATAGACCATGCTGGTAGCCGCGCTGTCCCGCCCGCTGACCTTGCGGGTGATGACGATATAGACCGCATAAAGCGTTGCCGAGAGGGCGGCGAAGAGCAGCCCCCGGTCGAGCGGCAGCCCGCCGGGCCGGATGATGATCAAGGCTCCGGCGAACCCCACGCCCACGGCAACGAAGCGGAAGACGCCAACCTTCTCTCCCAGCAGCGGAATGGCAAAAAGCGTCACCAGCAACGGATAGACCAGCGCGATGGCCTGCAAGCCGCCCAGCGGCATGGTTTGCAGCGCCAGCGCGAAAAACAGGATTTCGATGATGAGCAGCGAGCCGCGCAGGATCTGCCAGCCCGGCACCGCCGAGCGCAGCGCCGCCCGCAACGGCGCCTGCCGCATCACCAGCACCAGCGAGAACAGCGCAAAGCCCCAATAGCGCATCATGGTGATCTGGAAGGGCGAATAGCTCTGCACCAGCGTCTTGGAAATGGCGTCCTGCAGGCCGAAAACCACGATCGTGACCAAGGTCAGCGCAATGGCGCGGCCGACATTGTCAGGGCGAAAATCTGCGGGCAGGGACATGGAGGACAGCCGGGCGTGAAAATGCCCCGGACCGGGGCGGCCGGGGCATTTCAGCGCTATCGTAAAGCTCAGCTCTTGGCCATAGCCGACTTGACGGCACCGGCAATGGCGGTCAGCAGCCCGCCGCCGACAAGGCCGGTGGCACCCTGGCCCACCAGTGCGCCCATGTCGAGTCCGCCGGCGGCCGAACCCACGAGCGAATCGAGCCCGGGCACCATGCCCGCCAGCCAGGTGCCGGCCAGCCCGCCTATGGCCCCGGCGATACTGTTGCCCGCCGGGCCGAGATTGATGGATTTGACGATTTGCGCCAACACGTTACCGCCGACGCCGCCGGCAACGAGCTGGACCAGGATAGGCACGATGGCTTCCATAGATTTCCCCCTCCAGGAAACCCGCAGGGACACTCCCCCGCGGCGACGAAGCAAGCCTACGCCTGAAATTTTCTCAACAAAAGGACAGGGCTGCTGCCCGAAGCTGACAGCAGCGGCCCGTAGAGGACGGGCGGCCGGCCATTGAAGTTGCCGGGCAAAGGGGCCTATGGTCCGCCAGCATCCATCCAGGCCCAGAAGATGTCGAATCGCTCCGCTTCATCGCCGGCTCCCGTCGCCCTCGTTACCGGGGCCGGCAACCGCCTCGGCGCCGCCATCGCCCGGGCCCTGGCGCGCGCCGGCCATGCCGTGGTTATTCATTACCGGAGCGACGCGGAGGGCGCCCGTGCCGTGCGCAAGGATATCGAGGCCAGGGGCGGAAGGGCGGCTCTGCTGCGCGCCGATCTCACCAGCCGCCGTCAGCGCGCCGGCCTGATCGAGAAGGCCGCGGCCGCTTTCGGCCCGCTCACCGTGCTGGTCAACAATGCCTCGCTCTACGAACCCGACAGCGCCCGCGATTTCGACGAGGCCGGCTGGGACAGGCATTTCGCCATGCATGCCGAGGCGCCGATCTTTCTCGCCCGCGACTTCGCCGCCCAGCTTCCGGCTGACATCGTCGGCAATATCGTCAACATGATCGACGAACGCGTGCTCCACCCCACGCCCGACAATTTCACCTATACCCTGTCCAAATCCACGCTCTGGTGGGCGACGCGCACCCTGGCGCAGTCGCTCGCCCCCGCCATCCGCGTCAACGCCATCGGCCCCGGCCCGGTGCTGCCGCACACGCGCCAGAGCCAGGCCGAGTTCGACCGGTCTGTGGCCGGCCTGCCCTTGCAGGTCAATGCCGGACCGGAGGCCATTGCCGATGGCGTGCTGATGCTGCTCGACACCCCCTCAATGACCGGGCAGATGCTGGCGCTGGACGGGGGCGAGCACCTGCAATATCTGGCCAAGAGCAAGCCCACGCCACGCTCATGAGCGAAGACGACACCCCAGCCAGCGGCCCCGAGATCATCCGCGCCTTCGTGCGCACCCTGCCCAATGCGCCCGGCGTCTATCGCATGCTCGATGCGGCGGGCGAGGTCATGTATGTGGGCAAGGCCCGCAATCTCAAGGCGCGCGTCACCAACTATACTCGCCCCGAGGCACTCTCCATCCGCATTCAGCGCATGATCGCGGCCACCGCGACCATGGAATTCGTGCGCACCGAGACCGAGTCCGAAGCGCTGCTGCTGGAGGCCAATCTCATCAAGCGCCTGCGCCCGCGCTTCAACGTGCTGCTGCGCGACGACAAGAGCTTCCCCTATATCCTGATCGCCACCGATCACGAGGCGCCCGAGCTCAACAAGCATCGTGGCAGCCGCCGCCGGCCCGGCTATTATTTCGGCCCCTTCGCCTCGGCCACCGCCGTCGCCCGCACGCTGGCCAGCCTGCAAAAGGCGTTTCTCCTGCGCAATTGTTCGGCCAGCTTCTATGCCGCCCGCACCCGCCCTTGCCTGCAATTCCAGATCAAGCGCTGCTCCGCCCCCTGCACAGGCGAGATTTCGCTGGAGGATTACGCCAAGCTGGTCGAGGACGCCCGCCAGTTCCTGTCCGGCAAGTCGCGCAGCGTGCAGCAGCATTTGCAGCAGGATATGGCCGAGGCCGCCGAACAGCTCGATTTCGAGCGCGCTGCTCTCATCCGCGACCGCCTCTCCGCCCTCGCCCTCATCCAGAGCCAGGGCGATGCCACCGCCCGCTCGGTGGAAGAAGCCGACGTCTTCGCCATCCACCAGGAAGGGGGGCAATTCTGCGTGCAGGTGTTCTTCTTCCGCGCCTATCAGAACTGGGGCAATTATCCCTACCGTCCGCGCGCCGACTCCAGCATGGACGAAGCCGAAGTGCTTGAGGCCTTTATCGGCCAGTTCTACGAAAACCGCACCCCGGCGCGGCTGGTGCTCATCAGCCATCCCCTCAGCGAGCCCGATGTCATGGCCGAGGCCCTGTCCAGCCGGGCCGGGCGCAAGGTCTCCATCGAACTGCCCCGGCGCGGGGAAAAACGCGATCTCGTCAACCACGCCCTCACCAATGCCCGCGAGGCGCTGGGCCGGCAACTGGCCGAAGGCGCCACCAATCGCGCCCTACTCGAAGGGGTGGCCGAACTGTTCGGGCTGGATGAGCCGCCCCGCCGCATCGAGGTCTACGACAATTCCCACATTTCGGGCACCAATGCCGTGGGCGCCATGATCGTGGCGGGCGAGGAAGGGTTCTCGAAAAAGCACTACCGCACCTTCAACATCAAATCGACCGAGATCACCCCCGGCGACGATTTCGGCATGATGCGCGAAGTGCTTACCCGCCGCTTCACGCGCCTGGCTAATGAAAGCGAGGACGACGCGGAGGACGCCGCCTCCGGCATGCCGGACTGGCCCGACGTGGTGTTCATCGATGGCGGCGCCGGCCAGCTCAACGCCGTGAGCGAGGTCATCGCCGAATTGAACCTGCCGCGCGAAGTCATCTTCATCGGCATCGCCAAGGGCGAGGAGCGCGATGCGGGGCGGGAGAAATTCTTCATGGAGGGCCGCGAAGCCTTCATGCTGCCCCATCGCGACCCGGTGCTCTATTATGTCCAGCGCCTGCGCGACGAGGCCCATCGCTTCGCCATCGGCACCCATCGCGCCCGCCGCAAGAAGGAGCAGGTGAAAAACCCGCTCGACGAGATCGAGGGCATCGGCCCCACGCGCAAGCGCGCCTTGCTCAACCATTTCGGCTCGGCCAAGGCCGTCAGCCGCGCCGGCCTTGCCGATCTCGAAGCCATTCCCGGCATTTCCCACGCCATGGCCCAGCAGATCTACGATCATTTCAACCGCATGGAATGAGACCAAAGCCGGACTCGACAGCGCCGGAAAGCTCGGCTACACATTCGGGCATGATCCGTTCCGCCGCTTCCTTTTGGTATTTTAGCTATCCGC
>NZ_JAUCDN010000058.1:0-13811 GCF_034675085.1 Devosia sp. | reverse complement strand
CCGCCCAGCAATTCGCCGGTGCTGGCGTCGCGCCCGAACCATGTGGCGGCGCGCTCCCACAGATTGCTGGTGGCGGACGGCGCGTAATAGATGGCGAATCGTTCTGTCATCGGATCTCCCTGACCAGCCGCTATTGCCATCATGTGTCGGGCATTTGACAACTGTCCACCCGCCGCGTTGCTGGCTACGCTCGCCGGCGGCGAATCGCAAGCAGACTAAGCCCAGGCAGAGTTAACATCATGAACCGTCCCCTGCTCGAACAGATGTTCCACCATGCGGTGGCCGAGGCGCAGCCGGCGCGCGGCATCGCCCGGCACCTGCCCGAAAAACCCAAGGGACGCACCCTGGTCATCGGCGCCGGCAAGGCCTCGGCGCAGATGGCGCGGGCCTTCGAGGCGGCCTGGGAGGGGCCGCTCACCGGGCTGGTGGTGACCCGCTATGGCTATGGCCAGGCCTGCGAGCGCATCGAGATCGTCGAAGCCTCCCATCCCGTGCCCGACGAGGCCGGGCTGCGGGCGGCGCGGCGCCTGGGCGAGTTCGTTGCCGGCCTGACGCCGGACGACCTGGTGGTGGCGCTGATCTCAGGGGGCGGCTCGGCACTGCTGCCCGCCCCGGCGCCCGGCCTGACCCTGGCCGACGAGCAGGCGATCAACCGGGCATTGCTGGCCTCGGGCGCGCCGATCTCGGTGATGAACCTCATCCGCAACCAGTTCTCAACCCTCAAGGGCGGACGGCTGGCGGCGCTGTGCGCCCCGGCGCGGGTGGCGACCCTGGTGGTCTCGGACGTGCCGGGAGACGATCCGTCGCTGGTGGCCTCGGGCCCCACCATCCCGCTGGCCGGCTCGCGGGAACTGGCGCGCAAATATGCCAATCTCTACCGGCTCGAGCTGCCGCAGGCGGCGCGGGAGCTTCTCGCCGGCGAGGACAATCCCGCCCCGGCGCCCGACGACCCAATTTTTATCCGCAATTCCGTCTCCACCATCGCCTCGGCCGCGCTGTCGCTGGACGCGGCGGCCCGGCTGGCGGGCGAGCGGGGAATCGAAGCCGCGATCCTTTCCGATTCCATCGAGGGGGAATCGCGCGACGTGGCGCAGGTGCTGGCGGCCATGGCGCGCGAAATCGCCCTGCGCAACCGGCCGTTCAAAAAGCCCGTGGTGCTGCTCTCGGGCGGGGAAACCACGGTGACGCTGCGCGGCAGCGGCGGGCGCGGCGGGCGCAATGCCGAATTCCTGCTCGCCTTCGCCATCGCCATCGACGGGATGGAGGGCATTTCGGCGCTGGCCGCCGATACCGACGGCATAGACGGCTCGGAGGCCAATGCCGGCGCCTATGCCGATGGCAGCACGGCAACGCGGCTGCGCAAGGCCGGCATCGACCCGCTCGCGGCGCTGGCCGGCAACGATGCCTGGGGCGCCTTCCACGCCATCGGCGACCTGGTGACCACCGGGCCCACCGGCACCAATGTCAATGATTTCCGCTCCATCCTCGTCGCCTGAGGGCGGTGCACAATAAATCATACGAATGGGCTTGGCAGGGCGATCCGGCTCTGTTTTATACGCGGCACCCTTGGTGAGGAGGCTTTCATGGCCAGGCACAAAATCGCGGTAATCGGCGTGGGCAAGATCGCGCAGGACCAGCATCTGCCGGTAATCGACGCATCGGATGCGTTCGAATTGGCCGCGACGGTCTCGACGCGCGGGCTGAGCCATAACGGCCTGCCCGCCTTCAGGACCCCGGCCGAGCTTTATGCCGCGCTGCCCGACGTGAAGCTGGTGTCCATCTGCACCCCGCCCGGCATCCGCCACCAATATGTGCGCGAGGCACTGGCGGCGGGCAAGGACGTGATGATGGAAAAGCCCCCCACCACCACGATTTCGGAGCTGGACGACCTCATCGCCGAGGCCAGGAAACGCGGCCGCGTCCTCTACCAGACCTGGCATTCCCAGTTCAACGAAGCGGTCGACCGCACCAGGGCGATCCTGGCCGAGGAAGGCGTCAGCACGCTGCGCATCGACTGGCGCGAAAGCGTGCGCAAATGGCATCCGGGCCAGGACTGGGTGTGGGAGCCGGGCGGGTTCGGCGTCTGCGATCCCGGCATCAACGCGCTCTCGATCTTCAGCAAGATCATGCCCTTCCCGGTCTTCGTGCAAAGCGCAAGGCTCACTTTCCCGGCCAACCGGCAGACCCCGGTGGATGTCGAGATCACCTTCAAATCCGACCAGAAGCACGCGCCTCAACTTTCCGCCGGCTTCAACTGGCTGGAGGAAAGCGGGGAGATCTGGACCTTCTCCATCCTCACCCGCGCCGGCAACACGCTGCTGCTCGAAGGGGGAGGGCGGCGGCTTTCGGTCAATGGTGAACTCGTGGTGGAACATGGCGACCACGAATATGGGGCCATGTATGCCCATTTCGCCAGGCTGCTCGATGGGAAAAAGAGCGATGTCGACGCCGCCCCGCTGCGGCTGATGAGCGACGTCTTCCTGCTCGGCGCCCGCGAGAACGGGCCGGAGTTCGAGTGGTGAGGATACTCCCATCCCCGGCCCGTCCCTCGCCCCTTGCGGGAGAGGGACAGACCTGACGCGTTTAGCGGCAGGTCAGGGTGAGGGGTGTCTCCGCAGACTCAGTGCGAGTGGCGAAATCGCAGCCCCCTCATCCGCCCTTCGGGCACCTTCTCCCGCAAGGGGAGAAGGGGGGCCGGTGGGTGGGATAGATCAGGCCCCCGCCTTGGTCAGCCTGGCGATCGCGTCGTCGTCGAGCTTGAGGCGAACGCCCTTGACCAGGCTCTGCACCTGGTCGAGCGAGGTGGCCGAGGCAATGGGGGCGGTGACGCCGGGCTGGGCGACCAGCCAGGCCAGCGACACTTCGGCCGGGGTGGCGTCGTGGGCGGCGGCGACCGCGTCCAAAGCGGCCAGGATCTTCATGCCCTTGTCGTCCATGTAACGCTCGATGCCGCCGCCACGGGCGGATTTGCCCAGATCGGCCTTGGAGCGATATTTGCCGCTCAGAAAGCCCGAGGCGAGGCTGTAATAGACAATGGCGCCCATCTCGTTGTCCGCGATGGTGGGCAGCAGCGCCTCGAATTCGGCGCGGTCGTAGAGATTGTAGCGCGGCTGGAGCACTTCATAGCGCGGCAGCGACTTGACCACCGAAACCTTGTGGGCCTCCTCCACCATCGCGGCAGTATAGTTCGAGGCGCCGATCGCCCTTACCTTGCCCGACCGCACCAGCGGGTCATAGGCCTCCAGCGTTTCCTCATGGCTGGTTTCGGCGTCCGGCCAATGGCTGAAATACAGGTCGACATAATCGGTCTGAAGCCGCTTGAGCGAGGCCTCGATGCCATTGCGGATGGCCTCGGCGCCAAGCCCGCCCGGCTGCTTGCCGGAATTGACCTTGGTGAAGATATGCATGCCGGCGCGGTTGCCGCGCGCCTTGAGCCAGTTTCCGATGATGGTTTCGCTCAGGCCCGGGGGATTGCCCGGCACCCAGTTGGGATAGCCTTCGGCGGTGTCGATGGCGGTGAAGCCGGCTTCGGCATAGGCGTCCAGGATTTTGAAGGCCTGGGCCTCGTCCACGGTCCAGCCGAAGACATTGCCCCCCAGAACCAGGGGCTCGATGACGATTTCGCTGCGGCCAAGAGGGCGCCGATCCATGATAATCTCCATTAGAAATGCATTGGTTAAACGCCGTTGCCGGCCTGCGGTTCGCTCTGGGCGGGCCGCCTTGGCGCACAATAGGCCAGAGCCTGGGTGATGGTGCGCAGCGAGCCATCGAGCGGGATATGATTGACGGGCATGGGCGGCCCGCTTTCGGGTTCGAGATAGGCCACCGCGCCGTGGGCGAGATTTTCAAGCAGCCAGTCTATCCCGGTGACGATGCGGGCGCCATAGGGTTCCCCCGCCACCGCCTCCACGCGGCGCGTCTGCTTGTCGATGGTGACGGCCCAATCGCCCGCATCGCTCCCGGCGCGGCTGGTCATGATATGGACCCCGATGGAAAAATCATCCTCGCAGCGCACCGCCACGCAGGCGTGGCTTTCGGGCGTGGAGCCGAGTGCGCAGCCCAGGGCGGCCCGGTCGCCCTCGCCGGGCAGGGGGGAATAATGCCAGCCCGCCTCCTGCGCTCCGGCGGGGCCGGCCAGCAGGACGATCGCGGCGATAAGGCTGGTGACGGACGATTTCATGGCGGCCTCCCTGCCTGTCCATGCCATTTTTCCAGCAACGGGGCGAACCGGAAGTGTAAAAACCGTCCAATCCTGTGGAATGATGCCGCAGCCGTCACAAGATTGACCAAATGGTCAGAAACTCCCATTGCACCTTTTCCAAAACTGCGCTTTGGTGTGGCCCAAGCTCCCGGAGAACCCAGCCGGGGGCGCAAGAATATTTCGGGAGACACCAAATATGAAACTGATGAAGACCCTGTTGGCGGCGACCGCCCTGCTGGCTCTTGCTGCCGGCGCGGCGCAGGCCAAGCAGCTCATCTATTGCTCGGAAGCCTCGCCTTCGCATTTCGATCCCGGCCCGCTGACCGGTGGCAACGACTTCGATGCCTCCGCCCACACCATCTTCGAACGTCTGGTTGAATTCGCCCCCGGCAGCACCGAGGTGATCCCCGGCCTGGCCGAGAGCTGGGAAATCTCCGATGACGGCCTGGTCTACACCTTCCACCTGCGCCCCGGCGTCAAGTGGCACACCCAGCCCTATTTCACCCCGACGCGCGACCTGAACGCCGACGACGTGATCTTCTCCTTCGAGCGCCAGTGGAAGTCCGACAATCCCTGGTACGAATATCTCGAAGGCATGACCTGGGACTATTTCCAGGGCATGGACATGCCCAAATACATCGCCGCGCTGGAAAAGGTCGATGACCTCACCGTCAAGCTGACCCTGACCGAGCCCAACGCGCCGATGCTGGCCAACCTGGCCATGCAGTTCGCCTCGATCGTGTCCAAGGAATATGCCGACCAGCTCGACGCTGCCGGCGACAAGGCCGCCTTCTCGACCCAGCCGGTCGGCACCGGCCCGTTCCAGTTCGTCGACTACCAGCTCGACACCGTCATCCGCTACCAGGCCTTCGCCGACTACTGGAACGGCAAGCAGCCGATCGACGACCTGATCTTCGCCATCACCACCGACGCCTCGGTGCGCGCCCAGCGCCTGATCGCCGGCGAATGCGATATCATGCCCTATCCGGCCCCGGCCGACCTGGAAGCCCTCCAGGGCGACGAGGATCTGGTGGTTCTGGAGCAGGAAGGCCTGAATATCGGCTACATCTCCTACAACACCACCGAAGCGCCCTTCGACAATGCCGAAGTGCGCAAGGCGCTGACCATGGCCATCGACAAGTCGGCCATCATCGACGCCGTCTACCAGGGTGCCGGCCAGGACGCCAAGAACCTGATCCCGCCCACCATGTGGTCCTATGACGACGCCATCCCGGCCGATGTCTACGATCCGGTCAAGGCCAAGGAAATGCTCGACGCCGCCGGCGTCAGCGGGCTGACCACCGATCTGTGGGCCATCCCGGTCTCGCGCCCCTACAATCCCAATGGCCAGCGCGTTGCCGAGCTGATCCAGGCCGACTGGGCCAAGGTCGGCGTCACCGCCAACATCGTCACCTATGAGTGGACCGAATATCGCGAGCGCGGCAAGCAGGCCGACCGCAAGGGTCCGTTCATGATCGGCTGGACCGGCGACAATGGCGACCCGGACAACTTCTTTGCCACGCTCTTCTCGTGCTCGGCCATCGGCGTGAGCAACTATTCGAGCTGGTGCAATGACGAGTTCGAGGCTGCCATCCAGGAAGCCAAGCGCGTTTCCGATCCGGCGGAGCGCACCGCGCTCTACACCAAGGCCCAGGAAATCTTCAAGGCCGAGGAACCCGCGATCACCCTGGCTCATAGCCGCGTGTTCATGCCGATGAAGAAGACCGTGCTGAACTATGCCATGAGCCCGCTGGGCACCCACAGCTTCGTGGGCGTGGATATCCAGGAATAGGCTTTCGCCCATTCCGCACCGCTTCGGAGCCTCGATCCGCCAAGGAACGGGGCTCCCCCTTTTTTAAAGACAGGCCGGGGCCGGCCGGACGGCACGAAGCCCCGCCACAACAGGAAACGGATCGGCGCGCCAGAGTCAGGCCGCCCGCTCCAGGGGCAAAGACCCGCTCATGCTGACCTATATCCTTCGCAAGCTGGCGCTGGTGGTGCCGACAATTATCGGCATTTCCATCTGCGCCTTCGCCTTTGTCCGCGTTCTGCCGGGCGACCCTATCCTGGCCATGGCCGGTCAGCATGGCGTGACGCCGGAACGCTACGAAATCCTCAAGGAGCAGTTCGGCTACAATCTGCCGATCTGGCAGCAATACTTCAATTATCTGGGCAGCGTGCTGCAGGGCGATTTCGGCATTTCGCTCGCCACCAAGCGCCCGGTGATCAATGAATTCATGACCCTGTTCCCGGCTACGGTGGAACTGGCGCTGTGTGCCATGTTCCTGGCCGTGGCCATCGGCATTCCCGCCGGCATCTTCGCCGCCGTCAAGCGCGGAAGCTGGTTCGACCAGATGACCATGGGCGTGGCGCTGACCGGCTACTCCATGCCCATCTTCTGGTGGGGCCTTCTGCTCATCATCTTCTTTTCCGGCTATCTGGGCTGGACACCGGTGTCCGGGCGCATCGCGCTATCCTTCTTCTTGAAGCCCATCACCGGCTTCATGCTGATCGACACCCTGCTCTACGGCAACTGGCCGGCCTTCGTCTCGGCGCTGCGCCACCTGATCCTGCCGGCGGTGGTGCTGGGCACCATTCCCCTGGCCGTCATCGCCCGCCAGACGCGTTCGGCCATGCTGGAAGTCTTGGGCGAGGACTATGTGCGCACCGCCCGCGCCAAGGGCATGTCGCCGCGCCGCGTCATCAATGTGCATGCGCTGCGCAATGCGCTGATCCCGGTGGTGACCACCATCGGCCTGCAGGTGGGGCTGCTCATGGGCGGCGCCATCCTCACCGAAACCATCTTCACCTGGCCGGGCATCGGCAAGTGGATGATCGATTCCATTTCCAAGCGCGATTATGTCGTGGTGCAATCGGGCCTCTTGATCATCGCCCTGATCGTCATGGCGGTGAACCTGGCTGTCGACCTGCTCTACGCCCTCATCAATCCGCGAATCCGGGTGCGCTAGAATGGCTCTTGCTTCCGAACCCGCCACCGCCGCCCGCCCCGTCTCGGGCCTGCGCGAATTCTGGCACTATTTCTCCGTCAATCGCGGCGCCGTGCTCGGCCTCGTCGTTTTCGGCCTGTTGCTGGTGGTGGCGATCTTCGCGCCGCTGGTCGCCCCGCATCTGCCCGACGAGCAATATCGCGACGCGCTGCTCAAGCCCCCCATCTGGGACCCCAAGGGCGATCCGCGCTTCCTCCTGGGCACCGACCCGGTGGGTCGCGACATGCTTTCGCGCCTCATCCACGGCGCCCGCTTCTCGCTGTTCATCGGTTTCTTCGTCGTTTCCGGCGCGCTGGTGGTCGGGGTGGTTCTGGGCGTGCTGGCCGGCTATTTCCGCGGCTGGGTCGATGTCGTCATCATGCGCGTCATGGACATCATCCTCGCCTTCCCCCCGCTGCTGCTGGCGCTGGTGCTGGTGGCCATTCTCGGCCCCGGCCTGTTCAACGCCATGATCGCCATCGCGCTGGTGCTGCAACCCCATTTCGCCCGCCTGGTACGGGCGGCGGTGATGGCAGAAAAGAACCGCGAATATGTGACCGCCGCCAAGCTTTCGGGCGCCGGGCATTTCCGCCTCATGCTGGTGACGATCCTGCCCAATTGCCTGGGGCCGCTGATCGTGCAGGCGACGCTGAGCTTTTCCAACGCCATCCTCGAAGCGGCGGCGCTGGGCTTTCTGGGCATGGGCGCCCAGCCCCCGACGCCGGAATGGGGCACCATGCTGGCCACGGCGCGCGAATTCATCATCAAGGCGCCCTGGGTGGTCACCTTCCCCGGCCTGGCCATCCTCATCACAGTTCTCGCCATCAACCTGATCGGCGACGGGCTGCGCGACGCGCTCGACCCCAAGCTGAAGCGGAGCTGAGCCATGCCCCTTCTCGATATCAAGAACCTCACCGTCGCCTTCGACACCTCGGCGGGCCTGTTCAAGGCCGTGGACGGCATCGACATCTCCGTCGAGCCGCGCGAGGTGCTGGCCATTGTCGGGGAATCGGGCTCGGGCAAGTCGGTGGCCATGCTGGCCGCCATGGGCCTGTTGCCGGCCTCGGCCACCGTCACCGCCGACCGCATGGAGTTCGAGGGCAGGGACCTGCTGGCCATGAGCCCGCGCGAAAAGCGCGAGATCATCGGGCGCGATATCGCCATGATCTTCCAGGAACCTGTGGCGAGCCTCAATCCCTGCTTCACCGTCGGCTTCCAGATCGGGGAGGTGCTGCAAAAGCATCTCGGGCTCAAGGGCCGGGCGGCGCAGGCCCGCGCCATGGAGTTGCTCGAGCTGGTGGGTATCCGCGACGCCGCCGACAAGCTGGGTGCCTTCCCCCATCAGATGAGCGGCGGGCAATGCCAGCGCGTCATGATCGCCATGGCCATTTCCTGCAATCCCAAGCTGCTGATCGCCGACGAGCCGACCACGGCGCTGGACGTGACCATGCAGAAGCAGATCCTGGACCTGCTGGTGCAGCTCCAGGCCGAGACCGGCATGGGGCTGATCATGATCACCCACGACATGGGCGTGGTGGCCGAAACCGCCGACCGCGTGATCGTGCAATATAAGGGACACAAGATGGAAGAGGCCGACGTGCTCTCGCTCTTCGAAAATCCCCGCTCCAACTATACGCGGGCGCTGCTGTCCGCACTGCCGGAAAATGCCGTGGGCGACCGGCTTCCCACCGTATCCGACATGCTGTTCGAAGCCGCTCCGGGGACGCATTGATGAGCACGCCCGTTCTCGAAGTACGCCACCTGCGGCGCGACTACGTCTCTTCCGGGGGCTTCCTGCGCCCGGCCAAGACCGTTTCGGCGGTCAAGGACGTGTCCTTTACGCTGGAAAAGGGCAAGACCCTGGCGGTGGTGGGCGAAAGCGGCTGCGGCAAGTCCACCCTGGCGCGCATGATCACGCTGATCGATCCGCCCACCTCGGGCGAAATCCTGATCGACGGCGCGCCGGTGGACGCCAATCACGTCACCCCCGAAATGCGCCGCAAGGTGCAGATCGTCTTCCAGAACCCCTATGGCTCGCTCAATCCGCGCCAGAAGATCGGCGACGTACTGGCCGAGCCGCTGCTGCTCAACACCGACATGAAGCCGGCGGAGCGGCGCGAAAAGGCCATGGCCATGCTGGTCAAGGTCGGGCTGGGGCCGGAGCATTTCAACCGCTATCCGCACATGTTCTCGGGCGGGCAGCGCCAGCGCATCGCCATCGCCCGCGCGCTGATGCTCAATCCCAGCTTCCTGGTGCTGGACGAACCGGTCTCGGCGCTCGATCTTTCGGTGCAGGCCCAGATCCTCAACCTGCTCAAGGATTTGCAGGACGAGTTCGGGCTGACCTATGTGTTCATCAGCCACGATCTGAGCGTGGTGCGCTACATCGCCGACGAGGTGATGGTGATGTATTTCGGCGATGTGGTGGAGCATGGCTCGCGCGAGCGCGTCTTCGCCGATCCGCAGCACGACTATACCAAGACCCTGTTCGCCGCGACGCCCAATGCCGACGTCGCCAGCATCAAGGCTAGGCTGGCCAAGAAAGCGGCGGCGGTTTAGGGCCTCCCACCCACCTCGACCACCCTGTCGCCCCGGGCGCGACCCGGGGCCGATCCTGATATTGTGTCGGTTGCAGCATCTCAGGATGGATCCCGGCCTGCGCGAGGACGACATCGAGGAAGGGGAGGGCATGGCTAAATGGCTAAAGCACCACCCGTTTACCCTCGCGCGAGGATTGCATCAGCGCTTCGATGAGGGCGTGCACCTTGAGGGCAGAATGGCCGGTGGAGAGGGGCTGGCGGTTCGCGCGCACGGCAGCGATGAAATCCTCAATCTGGGCCTGATGCCAGTCGAAGGGGAAGGCCATGGGGTCGGCGCCGCCGCCGCCCTGGCTGGTTTCGCCCTCGGTGATGACCTGGCCATCATGGGTGTGGATGGTCAGGTTGCCGGCCGCGAGGCTGGCGCTGGCGCGGGCGAAATTGAGAGTGAGGGTTTCGGGCCCGCCGGGAAAGCTGGCGGTGGTGGCCATCAGCGCGCCGACCGCGCCATTGGCAAATTCCAGCCCGCCGGCGACGAAATCCTCGGTCTCCATCTGGTGGAGGCGTGTGGTGCGCGCCATGGCGGTCACGGCGGCAATACCGCCGCACAGGCTCAGCATCAGATCGAGTGAATGGATGGCCTGGGTGATGAGCACCCCGCCGCCATCCTGGGCCAGCGTGCCCCGTCCGGGCTGGTCGTAATAGCCCTGCTGCGGCCGCCACCAGGGCACCACCAGATGCACCGCCTCCAGCGCGCCGAAGCGGTTTTCGGCAATGGCGGCGGCGAGATAGCGCGAGGCGCGGCGGAAGCGATGCTGGAAGATGATGCCGAGCGTGACCCCGGCATCCTCGCAACTGGCGACGATCCGTTGTGCGGCCGCCAGGCTGCGCTCCACCGGCTTTTCCATCAGCACATGCTTGCCGGCCGCCGCCGCCCTGGCGACGATCTCCTCGCGCGCATTGGGCGTGGTCAGCACCAATACGGCATCGAGCCGGGGATCGGCCAGCAGCGCGTCGTAATCCTCGGCCTCGGCAAAGCCATAGGTCGCGCAGAACTCGGCGCGCTTGGCCGCGTCGCGCCGATAGACGCCGATCACGTTGACCTTGTCTTCCAGCGCCTGCAAAGCCAGGGCATGGGGCTTGGCCCCCATGCCCGCACCCACCACGCCAATGCCAAAGCGTCCCCGTTCATCGGCCATGTCATGCCTCCTCTTCCATACAAGCCTCATGCCCGATTGTGGTGGGTTTGAGAAGGGCGGGGTTCGATTTAACACCGCGCCCTATTGCGTTTCGATCAGCTTGACGCCGGCCTCGGCGCAGAGCCGGCGGAAGGGCCCGGAGGGGCAGTGGTCGGTGACGAAGGAGCCGATCTGGCCGATGCGGGCGATGCGCACCGGGGCGGAGCGGGCGAACTTGCCCTGGTCGGCGACGAGGATGACATGGCGGGCATTGGCGATGATGGCCTGGGCCACCTTGACCTCGCGATAGTCGTAATCGAAAAGCGCGCCCTCCTCGTCCAGCGCCGAGGCGCCGATAATGGCGTAGTCGACCTTGAACTGGGAGAAAAAGCCGGCCGCCGCCTCCCCCACAATGCCGCCATCGGAGGGACGCACCACCCCGCCGGCGATGACCACTTCGAAGCGCGGATAGACGCGCATGCGATTGGCGACATTGATATTATTGGTGACGACCAGGAGCCCGGCATGGTCGAGCAGCGCCTGGCTCACCGCCTCGGTGGTGGTGCCGATATTGATGAAGAGCGAGGCGTGGTCGGGGATGAGCGCGGCGGCGGCGCGGCCGATCCCCTCTTTGGCCTCGGCGGCGATGCGCCGGCGCGCCTCATATTCGAGATTTTCCACCCCCGAGGGCAGCACCGCCCCGCCATGGATGCGCGCCAGCAGGCGCTGCTCGCACAGGGCGTTGAGATCCTTGCGGATGGTCTGCACCGAAACGGCGAAATGGGTGGCGAGCCGGTCGACATCGACCCGGGCCTGCTGGCGGGCCAGATCGAGGATGGCCTGCTGCCTGGGACTGAGATGGGGCATGCGCCTCGCTTTCGTTTGAACCAGATTTAGGCCAGAACGAAAGCGAGGGAAAGCTCACTCCTGCTCAAGCTCGATCAGCGTGCCGTCGAAATCCTTGGGATGCAGGAAGAGGACAGGCTTGCCATGGGCGCCGATGCGCGGCCGGCCATCGCCCAGAATGCGGGCGCCCCCGGCGGTGAGCCTTGCGGCGGCGGCGGCGAGATCGGCGACCTCGTAGCAGATATGGTGCATGCCGCCATTGGGGGATTTGGCCAGGAACGCGGCGATGGGGGAATCGGCGCCCAGGGGTTCGAGCAGTTCCACCTTGGTGTTGCCGGTATCGACAAAGGCGACGGAAACCCCGTGCTCGGGCAGCACCTGCACGGCGCTGACCCTGCCGCCGAGAAGATCGCGGTAGCGCGCCATGGCGGCGGCCAGGTCGGGCACGGCGATGGCGATATGGTTGAGGCGGCCGATCATCGGTTGCTCAGCCTCCCCTCGATCTCGTTGAGCACGGAAAAGGCGGCGTCGAGCACATTGGTGCCGGGGCCGAAAATCGCGGCGACGCCCGCCTCGTATAAGAATGCGTAGTCGGGCTCGGGAATGACCCCGCCCACCACCACGGTGACATCGCCCAGCCCGCGCGCCTTGAGGGCTTGGATCAACTCGGGCACCAGCGTCTTGTGGCCGGCGGCCAGCGAGGAAACACCAACGGCGTCGACCTTGAGCGCATCGGCATGGCCCGCCACTTCCGGCGCGGTTTCGAACAGGTCGCCCATATGGGTGACAAAGCCCAGATCGGCAAAGGCCGAAGCGATGATCTTGGCGCCGCGGTCATGCCCGTCCTGGCCCATCTTGGCGATGAAAATGGAGGGCGCCCGCCCGCGCGCCGCCTTGAAGGCATCGATGCGGGCAATGACGGATTTAAGCTGCGGATCGTCGCCATAGCCCCCGGCATAGACGCCAGAAATGACCTTGGTGGTGGCGCGGTGGCGGCCGAAAACATCTTCCATGGCCTGGGAAATCTCGCCCAGGCTGGCCCGCGCCCGCGCCGCCTCGATGGCCGCTTCGAGCAGATTGCCCTCGTCCTTGGCGGCGTATTCGCGCAAGGCGGAGAGCATGGACTGGCATCTGGCCTCGTCGCGGCTGGCCCGGATGCGCTGGAGCTGGGCGATCTGTTCGGCGCGCACCTTGTCATTGTCGATCTCGCGCACCTCGATGGCCTCTTCGGCATCGAGCCGATAGCGATTGACCCCGACAATGACATCCTCGCCGCGATCGACCCGCGCCTGCCTGAGGGCGGCGGCTTCCTCGATGGCCATTTTCGGCCCGCCCGCCTGCACGGCGGCGGTCATACCGCCCTGGGCCTCGGCCTCGGCGATCAATTCGCGCGCCTTGGCGACCAGTTCGGCGGTCAGCGCCTCGATATAATAGGAGCCGCCCAGGGGATCGACCACATCGGTGATGCGGCTTTCGTGCTGGAGGATAAGCTGGGTGTTGCGCGCGAGGCGGCTGGAAAACTCGGTGGGGAGCGCAATGGCTTCGTCGAAGCTGTTGGTATGCAGGCTCTGCGTGCCGCCCAAAGTGGCGGCCAGCGCCTCGATGGTGGTGCGGATGACATTGTTATGCGGGTCCTGCTCGGTGAGCGATACGCCCGAGGTCTGGCAATGGGTGCGCAGCATCTTGGAGCGTGCATCCTTCGCGCCCAGCCCGGTCATGATCTCGCTCCAGAGTTGGCGGGCGGCGCGAAGCTTGGCGATTTCGAGGAAGAAATTCATGCCGATGCCGAAAAAGAAGCTCAGCCGTCCGGCGAAACCGTCGATATCGAGGCCTCGGGCCTGCGCCGCGCGCACATAGTCCATGCCATCGGCCAGCGTATAGGCAAGCTCCTGCACCGCCGTCGCCCCGGCCTCATGCATGTGATAGCCGGAAATGGAGATGGAGTTGAATTTGGGCATGTGGCGCGCGGTGTGGGCGATGATGTCGCCAATGATGCGCATGGAGGGCTCGGGCGGGTAGATATAGGTGTTGCGGACCATGAACTCCTTGAGGATGTCGTTCT
>NZ_JAUCDN010000057.1:0-13830 GCF_034675085.1 Devosia sp. | reverse complement strand
GGCGGATATCGAGGCGCACCGAGGCGTAGAACTTGAGCGCATTGCCGCCCGTGGTGGTTTCGGGCGAGCCGTACATGACGCCGATCTTCATGCGGATCTGGTTGATGAAGATGACCAGGCACTTGGATTTCGAAATCGAGGAGGTGAGCTTGCGCATGGCCTGGCTCATCAGCCGCGCCTGCTGGCCCGGCAGGCTGTCGCCCATTTCCCCTTCCAGCTCGGCGCGCGGGGTCAGCGCCGCCACCGAATCGACCACCAGGACGTCGATGGCGCCCGAGCGCACCAGCGTATCGGTGATTTCCAGCGCCTGCTCGCCGGCATCGGGCTGAGAAATCAGCAGGTCATCGACATTGACGCCCAGCTTGCGGGCATAGACGGGGTCGAGCGCGTGCTCGGCATCGACAAAGGCGCAGATGCCGCCCTTGCGCTGCGCCTCGGCGATGACATGGAGCGCCAGCGTGGTCTTGCCCGAGCTTTCCGGCCCGAAAATCTCGACAATGCGCCCCTTGGGCAGGCCGCCAATGCCCAGCGCGATATCCAGCCCAAGCGAGCCGGTGGAGATGGCCTCGACCTCGATGGCGGCATTCTCGCCCAGCCGCATGATCGAGCCCTTGCCGAAATTGCGCTCGATCTGGCTGAGTGCGGCGGCAAGCGCCTTGTCCTTATCCATCGATCCACCTTCAACAACACGAAGCGGCGCGTTAGCCATTCTTTCTCTCCTTATTCCACGCTCCGGGAGGCTGCGCAACGCGCGGGTGCTACGGCGGGCCATGCCTTGAATGTGCGCTATTTGTTCTCATCTTGTTCTTGCACTGTCAAGGGACAAAATGAGAACATCGTATCAGGCGGAGAGAATCGGGCCGCGCCGGATGAGGCTCGACCTCATAAGTATGATTTTTATCTTGCGCCGCCCGATCCTATGAGCTTTATGCGATGCCATCATCGCGCCATGAGGCGCAGTCGAGGAGCCGCGCCATGAACCTGATCCAGTATGTCGATGCCAGCGGGGAGCGCGCCGTGGGCGCGGTGGAGAATGGGACGGCCCAAATAGTCAGGAACGCTGGCAGCGTTTACGCCCTGGCCCAGGAAGCGCTGGCGCGCCGGCTAAGCCTGGGCGCGCTTATCGCCGAAAAGGGTCTGGGAGAAACGCTCGACCGCGCCGCCATCCTGGCCGAGGGACGCATGCTCTCGCCCATCGATCATCCCGATCCGGCCCATCTCTATCTCACCGGCACCGGGCTCACCCATCTGGGTTCGGCCGCGACGCGCGACGCCATGCACAAGGCGACCGGCGAAAAGGCCGCCGAGATGACCGACAGCATGAAAATGTTTCGCATGGGGCTGGAGGGCGGCAAGCCCGCCGCCGGTGAACGGGGCGTACAGCCGGAGTGGTTCTACAAGGGCAATGGCTATTCACTGGTCAATCCCGGCCATCCCATCCCCTCGCCCGGCTTTGCGCTCGACGCCGGCGAGGAGCCGGAGATTGCCGGCATCTATCTCATCGACGCCAATGGCCAGCCGCGCCGGCTGGGCTTTGCGCTGGCCAACGAGTTTTCCGACCACGTGACCGAGCGCATCAACTATCTCTATCTCGCCCATTCCAAGCTGCGTGCCGCCTCGATCGGGCCCGAACTGCGGCTGGGCGACCTGCCCGCCCATATCGAGGGCACCTCGCGCATCTGGCGCGACGGCAAGGTGCTGTGGGAAAAACCCTTCCTCAGCGGCGAGGACAATATGAGCCACGCCATCGCCAATCTGGAATATCACCACTTCAAGTACGATCTTTTCTGCCAGCCGGGTGACGTGCATGTGCATATGTTCGGCACGGCGACGCTGAGCTTTGCCGATGGCATCACCACCGGTCCGGGGGACATTTTCGAAATCGAGGAAATCCAGTTCGGCGCCCCGCTACGCAATCCCGTGCGCGTGGAAGATGAGCGCCCGGTGATCATCGGAACGCTCTATTGAGCTTGATGCGGCACCCCTAACATGTCAGTTATCCCCCGCCTTGGGAGGATGAGATGACGGGCAAGACATTCGAAACGCGCCGGGTCGGCCAGACCGATCTTTTCGTGACCACGCTGGGGCTGGGGGGAGCGTCCCTGGCCGGAAACTACACGCCCGTCCCGGCGGATCAGGCGCGCGCCACGCTCGCTCATGCGCTCGATGCGGGGATCACCCTGTTCGATACCGCGCCTCATTACGGCTTCGGGCGCTCCGAGCATCTGGTCGGCGACGTGCTGCGCGAGCGGCGCGCGGGCGCGGTGCTCTCGACCAAGGTCGGCAGGCTGCTGCGTCCGGTGCATGGCCAGCCCTGGCCGCGCGACGAATGGATCGATCCCCTGCCCTTCCGGGAGGTCTACGACTATTCCTATGAAGGCATCATGCGCTCCTTCGAGGACAGCCTGCAACGGCTCGGGCTCGAAGCCATCGACATGCTCCATGTCCACGATATCGGCACGCTTACCCATGGCGTGGACGGCAACCGGCAATATTGGCACCAGCTTGCCAATGGCGGCTACAAGGCGCTGAACGAGTTGCGCGAGGCCGGCCTGGTCAAGGCCATCGGCCTGGGCGTCAATGAATGGCAGGTGCTGATGGACGCCATGGAGTTGGGCCAGTGGGACGTGTTCCTGCTTGCCGGGCGCTACACCCTGCTTGAACAGACCGCGCTCGACCCGTTCCTTGCCACCTGCGTGAAACATGGCGCCTCGGTGGTGGTGGGCGGTCCCTTCAATTCGGGCATCCTGGCGGGCGGCAACCGCTTCGATTACGCAAGCGCGCCCGAGGCCATCGTGAAAAAAGTGCGCGCCATCGAGGCGGTATGCGCGGAATTCACCGTCCCCCTGCCAGCCGCTGCGCTGCAATTTCCCCTGCTTCATCCGGCCGTATGCAACGTGCTGCCCGGCCCCCGCACGCCCCAGGAACTGGATGGCATTCTGGAGTGGTGGGACACCAAGATTCCCGATGAGCTGTGGGCCCGGCTCACCGAAAAGGGGCTGCTGGCTCCCGGCGCGGCGGCGTAGGCCACAACCACCGGACGCCCTTCTCCCACATACAGAAGAGATAAGCACAGCCGCCTGACACGCCCCGCTGTCACCCCGACATCAAGTCGGGGCGGCAGAGCGCGGTGGTTTGCCCCGCCCTATTCCCGCGCCGCGTCGATCCGTTGCAGCACTTCCTTGACCTTGGAATTGATCTGGTCGAGCGAATAGGGCTTGGGCAGGAATTCGACGCTTTGGTCGTCCTCGATGTCGCGGCGCACGCTTTCCTCGGCATAGCCGGACACGAAGATAACCTTGAGGTCGGGCATGCGCTCGCGGATATGCTTGAGCAGGGTCGGCCCGTCCATTTCCGGCATCACCACGTCGGAAATCATCAGATCGATCTTGAAGTCGACATCTTCAAGAACCTCCAGCGCTTCCTCGCCGCCATCGGCCTCGAACACCTCGTAGCCGGTGGCGCGCAGCGCACGGGCCGAGAAGGCACGCACGCTTTCCTCGTCCTCGACCAGGAGGATGCGCTCCTGCCCGGTGAGGTCGCGCGCCGGGGCGCTGGCCGCGGCCACCTTCGCCGCGACTTCGCTGGCCGACGGGACGTGGCGGGGCAGGAAAATCTTGAAAATGGTGCCTACGCCCACCGTCGAGACCGGATAGATATACCCCTCGGTCTGCTTGACGATGCCATAGACGGTGGACAGGCCCAGCCCGGTGCCCTTGCCCAGATCCTTGGTGGTGAAGAAGGGCTCGAAGATCTTGGCCAGCACTTCAGGGCTCATGCCCGTGCCGGTATCCTCCACCTCGATCAGCACGTAATCGGCCGGCACCATGCCTTCGAAATGCAGCCTCTCGGCCTCCGCCTGCTCGATATTGGCCGTGCGCACGGTGATGGAGCCGCCATCCTGCATGGCGTCGCGGGCATTGACCACCAGGTTGATGATGACCTGTTCGAGCTGCACCACATCGGCGCGCACCGGCCAGATATTGCGGCCATGCTCGACGCTGAGGGTATTCTTCTCCCCGATCATGCGCTTGAGCAGCACCGCCAGATCGTCCACGATCAGCGGCAGCTCCAGAACCTGGGGCCGCAGCGTCTGCCGGCGCGAGAAAGCCAGCAGCTGCCGGGTGAGGCCGGCCGCGCGATTGGCGTTCTGCTTGATCTGCATCAGTTCGTCAAAGGAGGGATCGCCCGGCTTGTGCTTGAGGAGCAGAAGATCGGAAAAGCCGATAATGGCGGTGAGCAGATTGTTGAAGTCATGCGCCACCCCGCCGGCAAGCTGCCCCACCGCCTGCATCTTCTGGCTCTGGGCGAACTGGGCTTCGAGCTTGCGCTGGTCGGTCATGTCCAGGGCATAGACATTGACCTGCTCGGGCGAGCCAGCGCTCATTTCCGAGGCGGAAAGATAGAGCCGCACGGCGTGGTCGCCTTCGGCGCTGAGCAGCGCGTCCACCGGCTCCACTTCCGAGCGATGCGCCGCCGCATCGGCCATGGCGCGGGCGAATTTCTCCCGGCTGGCCTCGCCGATCAGCGCGCTCAGCGGCTGCATTTCCAGCGTCTTTTCCTCGCCCGACCAATGGAAGATGCGCCCGAACGGAGCATTGGTGCGCACGATGCGCCCTTCCCCGTCCAGCGTGGCGATGGCAAAGGGCGTGTCGTTGAAAAAGCGCGAAAACCGCACTTCGGCGGCGCGCAGCTCTTCTTCATTGTCGGGCGCATTGGACTTGTCGAGCACCAGCGTACGCGTCTCGCCCAATTCGCCATCGGCAAGGCGCGCCGCGCGGTGCAACAACCGCACCGGAAAGCTGGTGCCGTTGCGCCGCACCAGGTCGATATCGATGATCTCGGTGCGGATCTCGCCATCGCCGGGCCCGCGCATCAGCAGCGTCGAGCCGTCCCCCCGCACCAGGTCGGACAGGCTCAATTGTCCCGAGTTGAACTCGGCCAGATCATGGCCCAGCCAGTCGGCCAAGGTGGAGTTGAGATATTGGATGCGCCCCTGCGCATCGGCGGAGAAAAAACCCGCCGGGGAATGATCGAGATAGTCGATGGCGCGCTGCAAATCGCGGAAAGCGCTTTCATTATTGTCGCGGTCGCGGGTGATATCCTCCACCGACCAGACCACCAGCGGACGGGTGGCGCCATCGGACTTGGGCAGGGGCCGCACGGCGATCCGATACCAGAAGGGCTTGCCGGCCTCTATTTCCGTGCCGCCCAGGCCGCCCATGATGCGCACTTCCTCCATGGCGGCGCGGCCATCCTTGGCGGCGCGCGAAAGCCGGTAAACCGCTTCGCTGGCATCGGCCTGTCCGGCAAACAGCCGGGGCACACCCACCGGCACGCCATTGGTCAACGCGCCATGGAACTGGCCGTAATGGGCGTTGACATAGGACATGTTGCCGTCGCGATCCGAAACCACCGCACCGAAAGGCAAGCTGTCGACCAGCGCGGCGGAAATGGTGCGCTGCTCCTGACCGCCCGAAAAGCGGAACAGCCCCGCCGCAATCCCGAACAGGCAGAAGACGCCCGCCACCGCCAGAATGCCGACAAAGGCCAGAACGAGATCGATCGGGATGAAATCACCGAAAAAGGCAAAACCCACCGCTATGGCGATCAGGACCAGTGCCAGCAGAATGACCCGCCAGACCCCGCCATCGCCACGGCCCGGCGCCATGAGCGGATCGGGGTAATTATCCTCGCCGAGCGGGGCTGCTGCCATGGGTCTGGATGCTCCGTTGCCGGTGTTTGCGCCGAATCAGCACGTTTTCAATCTCTAGCAAATGCCCCCCCGCAAAGGGAGGGTGAACACCATTTTCACCACATTCAAAGCCCGCAGGCAGCCGATCAGCCAGCCTTCCAGCCCGCACCATGCTTGAGGCGCATCACAAAGCCGATAACCTCGGCCACCGCCTGGAAATGCTGGCCGGGAATCACCTCGTCGACATCGACGCTGGCAAAGAGCGCCCGCGCCAGCGGAGGGTTCTCGACAATGGGTACGTCGTGCTCCCTGGCAAGCTCCCTTATGCGCAGGGCCACCGCATCGGCGCCCTTGGCCACGCATTGGGGGGCCTTCATGCCTTTGTCGTATTTCAGCGCCACGGCGAAGTGGGTCGGGTTGGTGATGACCACGGTGGCGTCGGGCACCGCCGCCATCATGCGCTTGCGCGAGCGCTCCTGGCGCAATTGCCGCAGCTTCCCCTTGATATGGGGGTCGCCTTCCATCTGCTTGTATTCGTCGCGCGTCTCCTGAAGCGTCATCATCTGCTTCTTCCACCATTTCTGGCGGACATAGAGGTAATCGGCCCCGGCGATGACGGTGACGATGGCCAGCACCGCCATGAAGATGCGGATGCCGATTTCCTGGAAATTGGCCAGGATCAGCAGCGGATCGGCCGTCATCATGGCGTCGAGCCGGTCGCGCTCGGGCCAGACCACCATGACCACGACGACGCCGACAATGGTGATCTTGGCCAGTCCCTTGAGGAAATTGACCAGCGATTCCCCCGAAAACAGCCGCTTGGCTCCGGAAAGCGGGGAAATCTTGGACAGTTTCGGGGTGATCGGCTCGACCGAGAGCAGCGGCCGGTGCTGGATGAGATTGGCCAGCACCGCGCAGGCCGAAAGCACCACCAGCGGAATGAGCACGATGCCGACCAGCGTGATCGCCAGATTGTTGAAGAAGGTGCCGAAGCTCGCCCCGCCCAGTTCGAACCGGTCGGCATTGGCGATGACCAGCTTGAGCGAGTCGGCCAGATTGGCCGCCGTGCCCGGGGCCAGCATGGCGAAGATGGTGGCCGAACCGAGCAGCATGAACCAGGTGACCACCTCCTGGCTTTTGGCCACGTCGCCCTTCTTGCGGGCATCCTCCAGCTTTTTCTGGGAGGGGTCTTCTGTCTTGCTGTCCTGTTCGGGGGCGTCGCTGCTCACCTAACCCCTCCACATCGCCAGATGGTTCTCGAAAAAGGTGAGATACCACCCCATGGTCATGGTCAGCAGCACCGCGAACAGCACCAGGCCCAGAATGATATTGGCGGGCATCAGCACGAAGAACACCTGCATGGCCGGCATCAGCCGCGCCAGGATCCCCGCGCCCAGATTGAACACCAGCCCGAAGACGATGAAGGGCGCCGCCATCTGCACGCCCACCGAGAATGCCCCGGCCACGGTGCGGATGGCCAGTTGCGCGGCATCATCGAACATCAGCGGCGCATCGAGCGGGAAGACGGCATAGCTGTCATAGGTCGCGGCCAGCGCCACATGATGCAGGTCGGTGGCAAAGATCAGCGTCATGCCCAGAAAGCTGAGAAAGCTGCCGAACACCGCGCCCTGAACGCCCACCTGGGTGGGGTCCGCCGCCATGGCCGCCGATAGCCCGGTCTGGAAGGCGATGATCGCCCCGGCGACCGTGGTCGCCATGACGGTGATGCGCACGATGGCGCCCAGCATCAACCCCACCGCCAGTTCGTGAAAGATAAGCCCGGCAATGGCCATCATGGAGTCAGGCATGACGGGCAATTGCGGGCTCAAAAGCGGAAAAACCACCAGCGTGAAGGCCAGCGCGAACCCCAGCCGCAGACGCGCCGGAATCATGTTCTCGCCCAGTGCCGGCATCAGCATGAGAATGGCGCCGATGCGCACGAAGAGCAGCATGAACTGGTAGGCGGTGCCGGGAAGCCAGTCGAGCCCGACACTCACCTTCAGAACCCCACGACGATCAAGTCGACCACGCGGGTCATGTAGCCGCCCATGGTCGCGCCCAGGAAAGGCAGGGTGATCAGCATGGTCAGGAAGATGGCGATGATCTTGGGCACGAACACCAGCGTCTGTTCCTGGATCTGGGTCAGCGCCTGGAAAAGCGCGATAAGCACGCCCACCAGCAGCCCCACGATCATCATCGGCGCAGCAACGATGATGAGGGTCCAAATACCCGCGCTGGCGATGTCGAGGACTTCGGCGCTCGTCATGATTGGTTCCGTGGAAGCGATTCGCGGTGGTCAGTTTACGCCCTTAGGGGCGATTGCGAGAGGGGATGGGGAAGGCAGTATGTTTCCCCCTCGCCGGCGCTGCCCCCGGGCTCGACCGGTGGGCCGGATCGGGAGCCTTATCAGGCTTGTGCGCTCGCTGAGATTGCCCCCCGGATCAGGTCCGGGGGCAGCATCGGTGGACGTGGAGAGATCGAGATAACGTCAGAGCCCGCCCTCAGATCGGCATCCGCATGATTTCCTCATAGGCGGAGATCACCCGGTCGCGGATAGTGACCATGCTTTCGATGGCCAGCTCCGTCTCGCTGATCGCGGTGACCATGTCCACGACATTGGCCTTGCCGTTGACCATGTCGATGGCCATCTTGTCGCTGGCGGCACCGGCATCGACAACGCCCTGCACCTGCTGGGCCAGCATGTCTGCGAAAGTGCCGCCCTTGGCGGGCGCGGCCAGCGCCGTCAGATCCGTCTGCGGGCGTGCGGCGGTATTGATGAGCCGGCTGGCATTGCCATAGGCGGCGGTTGCGGCATTGAACGGCGTTGTGACGGCCATGGTAAGCTCCCCTCCCCTTAACCGCGCAGAATGTCGAGCGTACGCCCGAGCATCTGCCGCGTCACGGTGACGACATTGAGATTGGCTTCATAGGTGCGCTGGGCCTCGCGCATGTCCACCGTCTCGATCAGCGTGTTGACGTTGGGATATTGCACATAGCCCGAAGCGTCGGCGGCGGGGTGGCCGGGCTCATAGCGACTGGTGAAATCGCTCATGTCATAAGCGAGCCGGCCGACCTCGACGATTCGCCCACCCACCTCCGGGCTGAAATTGGTCTCGAAGGTGGGGATGCGGCGGCGGTAGGGCTCATCGCCCGGCGCCTTGCCGGCCGAATCGGCATTGGCGATATTCTCGGCGATGACGCGCATGCGCGCGGTCTGGGCATGCAGGCCGGTGGCGGCGATGCGGAGCGAGGAATTGAAATCCATGGCGGGTTACCTTCAGGCCGAACGGCCCAGCGCGGTTTTGAGGATCTTGAGCGATTTCTGGTAGACGCTGGTAGCGGCCTGGTAATCCATCATATTGGTGGTGACCTTCATCATCTCGTCCTCGAGCGTGATGCCGTTGCCTTCCGGGGTGATTTCGAAATTGGCCATGCGCTGCGCGCCGAAAGCGGCCTCGCCGCTGCTGGTGACCGAAATATGCAGTGGCTGGGTGACCGTGGTGGAGAGCGTCGCGCTCGAACTGGCGCTGGCGCGCTCGGCGAAGTTATACTGCGCCAGGTCCCGCCCCCGGTATCCGGGCGTCTCGGCATTGGCCACATTCTCGGCCAGCAGCCCCTGCCGGGTCTGGTGCCAGCGCATCTTGTCGGTGATCGCCGCAAAGACCGGCAAATTGATGAGGCCCATTGGCCAACGCCCCCAGCACAACGCCTGATAGGCAAATCTTGCCGCCCCTATGGTTAAGCAAGTGTTAACCCTGCACCGTATCGACGCCGAAAGCGTCGCATTCTGCACATTTTCGAGAATGTGCTAGGCAGGATGTGCCGCCCAGATTCGCGGCCCGAACGCCCCGGGAGCCCCCATGCAATTCATCACCAGCCTTTTCGGCGGTTCCGACATCAATATCCTCGCCATGGTTTTTGCCCTTGGCGTCGTCATCGTGGGCATCGTGCTGCTGGCCTGGCTGCTCAAGGTCGTCTTCAATGCCTCGGGCACGGTGGTGCGCGGCCGCAACCGCCGCCTCTGGCTGGTCGAGGCGCTGGCGCTCGATCCCAAGCGGCAATTGATGATCGTGCGCCGCGACGGGGTGGAGCACCTCATTCTCATCGGCGGACCGCAGGATCTGGTGGTGGAAACCGGTATCGTGCCCCCCGAGGCGCCTATTGCCGCAAGCCAGCCGCCGCGCCGCCCCGCCGCCCCTTCGCCACAGCGCCGCCCGGCACCCGCACCCAAGGCGGAACCTGCGGCCAGGCCGGACCCTTCCACCACGCTGGTCGAACATCTGCGCGAGCGTGGCCAGCCCACCGACAAAAGGGCCCATCTCTCGCTGCGCCATACCGGGCTTCTGCGCCCCGTCGACAAAGCGGACATGCCGCTTTCCCCCGAAAACGCCGCGCCCGCGACCCCCGACGCGCCCGACTCAGCTAAACAGGACGGGACCCAGGCGGAAGGCGGCGGTGGTGAGGGCGGCAATCTGGAAAAGAAGGACTAAGGCCGTGCCGCATTTGCGGCGGCTGATGCCATTCGCGCCGCTTCTGGGGCTGGCGCTGCTGATGCTGACCCCCAGCCTGGCGCTGGGGCAGGATATTTCCATCGATTTCGGCGACGACACCACCATCACCGAGCGGGCCATCCAGCTCATCGGCCTCATCACGCTGCTGTCGCTGGCGCCGTCGATCCTGGTCATGGTCACCAGCTTCACCCGCATCGTGGTGGTGCTCTCGCTACTGCGCACCGCCATCGGGCTGCAAACCGCGCCGCCTAATTCGGTCATGGTGTCGCTGGCCCTGTTCCTCACCCTTTTCGTCATGCAGCCCACGCTGCAACAGACATATGACCAGGGCATCGCGCCGCTGCTGGCCGGAGAAATCGAGTTTGCCGAGGCGTTCGAGGCCGGCAGTGCCCCCTTGCACGAATTCATGCGCGCCAATGTGCGCCAGCAGGACCTGACCCTTTTTTACGACCTGACCGAGGCCGAGCCCCCCGACGGGCCAGAAGCCATTCCGCTCCAGATCCTCATTCCCGCCTTCATGATTTCCGAGCTTCGCCGCGCCTTCGAGATCGGCTTCCTGTTGTTCCTGCCCTTCGTGGTCATCGACATGGTGGTGGCTTCGGTGCTGATGAGCATGGGCATGATGATGCTGCCGCCGGTGGTGATTTCCCTGCCGTTCAAGCTGATCTTTTTCGTGCTGGTCGACGGCTGGTATCTGGTGGCCGGCTCACTGGTGCGCAGTTTCGTCAGCGGATAGCCGGCCCGCATCAGCCAGCAGCCCCTCCGGCTGGGAAACCTCCAGCGGCGCCAGCGCGCCACGCCCGCCATAGACCTCCCGATAGGAGGCGAGGAAGGCATTGATGCCGTCCAGCCCCGAAACCTGGGCCGCCACCGCCTTGAATTCCAGGCTGGTAATTTCCATCGTACCGGTGACCAGATCGAACATCGGCCATTCCGGCGCGACCACCATCGCATCGCCGAACTTGGCCCGCAGCCGCGATTGCCCGAACGTGTCGTTGGCAAAGGCAAAGCCCACCGCGGCCTTGACCAGCCCCATGCGCGCCGTCTGGCTGAGGGGAACCCCTGCCTGCTGGTCCGAGAACATGGCTTCGAGCATTTCGGCGGCCCGCGCATAGCGCTTCGCCTTCCAATGCGCGTCGATCTGCATCAACTGCACATCACGCCCGCTCATGTCGCGCAGCAGGTCCATCGCCATCTGATCGCGACCACTATCGATCAGCGCCCGCGCTTCCAGGATCTTGCGCTGACGCGTCAGCGTCTCGGGCAGGCCGGGCATACGCGTGGCGTTGAGCACGCGCATGGCGTCCTGCGGCTTGCGGTCGGCGAGGTAGATGACCGCAAGGTCGGCCGCCACCTGCGTCTTGGCCACGCCACGCAGGCGATTGTCGAGCTGATACTGCAACAGCTCCGCCGCCTGCGCCAAAAGATCGACCCGCACCAGCCGCCGCGCCAGGTTGCGGATCATTTCGTCGCCGCGCACGCCCGGCGGCGTCAGCTGGCGGAAATCATAATACAGGCTCAGCGCCTCCACCGGCCCGAGCGTTTCGGCCATGCCATCGAGAAACAGCTGCCCGAACATGGCCTGCGCCTCGTCGCGCAGGGCATTGATCGAAGTGCTGTCGGGATAATGCGAGACTGCCTGTTGCACCGCTTCGAACCCCTGGCGGTACTGGCCGTCGCGGAAATAGAAATCAGCCAGCAGCGTCAGCATGTCCGCTTCCAGCGCATCGCCGCGCCACAGCATGGCCTCTGCCGAAAGAGTCTGGGTGGCCTTGGCCAGGTTCAAAGTACCCTGCTGGTCGAGGAGCTTGAGCGTGCGATAGATGGCTTCGGCACGGGTGGGGCGGACATCGGCCGCGATCACCTGTCCGTAGGTGTCGATGGCCTCGCTCAGCCGGCCGCGCCCCTCATCGATCCGCCCGGCGAGCAGATGATAGAGGCTGGTCTCCTCTCCACTCAGTGCGTTGGTCTGCACCAGGTCGATAAAGCGCTCGGCCAGCGGCAGGTCGCCTGCCTCCACGGCGGCGCGCACGGCGGAAAAATAGAATTTGTTGCGGGCCCAGAGCGGATAGGCCTCCACCACGCTGGCGGCCTCGATGGCGTCCTGGCGCGCCCCCTTGAAATCGCCGCTGTCGGCGCGGGCCATGCTGCGCCAGAACAGGGCGTCGATATCCTGCCCGATGCCCGGGGAATCGAGAATGGCCAGCGCTTCGGCGGGCCGCGCCGCCAGCGTGTCGGCAATCGCGCGGGTGATGCGCAGCCGCCGCGTCAGATCGTCGGCCTTGAGTTCGCTTTCCATCACATCGAGCACGCCCAGCGCCTCATGGGCAAAACGATTGGCCAGGTAATATTGCGCCAGGTCCAGCCGGGCCGCGTCCCGCGCCTTGCCCTCGCCGGAGGCCGACAGGGCCACCAGTTCCCCCAGATGCTGGTTGAAGGCGCCATAGCCCTCCTGCTGCAACCGGGTCAGATCGACGAAGCTGGCGCGCAACGCCTCGGTGATGGTGCGCTCGGCCGAGCGCGGCGCATCGACGGGCGAAACCGTGAGCCCGCCGGCACGCGACATCACCGCCAGCTCACTGTCGAGCGCGATGCCCAGTTCGGGACTCTTGGGCTTGATCACCAGCCCGTGCACGCTGCGCAGCGCCGAGAATTCGACGAAATCGAGCGTCCGCGTCACCCCGCGCGCCGGCGGATAGGCGGTGACGACCTTGAGCGAATCCCCCACCAGCGGATCGCGGAAATCATGCACCCGCGCCGGGCGCAGGATATCGGCGACCACCTCGAAATCGCCTTCAACGTCGCGGCGGCGGCGCAATTCGATCGGCTCGGTCGGTGTCAGCATGATGTCGCCGAGCGACAGCACCCAGGCCATGCCTTCCGAGCCGAGCGTCGCCAGCCGGTCCTGCGACAGCTCGACCCGCACTACCTGGGTGTCCCCAGAGGGCATCACCACGAAGTCGCGCGCCAGCGCATCCAGCTCTTCCGAGTGGCCGGGCGGCAGGATGCCCGCCACGGTGTCGAACATCATCCACACCGTATCCCCGCGCCGGAACACCGCCGCCGGCGTGTCCTGGTCGAACGGAAACACCACGCGCACCGTCGAGCCGAGAACACTGACAAAAGGCTTGATGGTCCGGGCGGCGTTTTCGGGGAAAAGCTTGTCCACCTGCGCCACCTCGGGACCAGTGGGGCCTGCGGATGGCGTTGCTTCGGCGGCAGCCAGTTCCTCGGCCAGCGCCTCGGCGGAAAAGCTGGGCAACGCGATCCCGGCAATATCGATGTCGATCACATACTGGCTGGGCGAGGTTTCATAAAAGCGCGGGGTTATGCCCTCGGCCATATGCAGCGTCACCAGCGCCCCGTCGGGGCTGACGGAGCTGTCCACGCTGGCGATCTCGGGCGGCAGATCGAGCGAGAGCTCGCGCATATCCACCTCCACCGGCCATTCGAACGCGAGATGGGCGGCGGCGCCCTCGCTGACGAAATCGGCCTTGGTGGGCACGGTCCAGTCAAACTGGATGCGCATGAAGGTGGGGTTGCGCCCCACCCGCACGCTGGCACGGGGCTCCAGGCGCGCGGCTTCCCGCGCCTTGCGGTCGCGCTCGGCGTCGATGGCCGCCA
>NZ_JAUCDN010000056.1:0-13838 GCF_034675085.1 Devosia sp. | reverse complement strand
CCTTGTCGGGGCCGATCCAGCGCAACTGGCTGTCGCCGGTCACATGCCGCCAGAAGCGGCCGGGATTTTCGGCGATCCAATCCAGTTCCAGACCGACGACGCGGCTTTCCAGCGCCTTGATCGCGGCCACCACCACCTCGTTGCCGCGCCCGATGGTGAAGGTCAGCCCATGGCCCTCATGCGCCCCGTCCGTGCCGAGGACGACATAGGCGGCCGAATAGTCGGGATCGGGGTTCATCGCATCCGAGCCATCGAGCGAGGCCGAGGTGGGAAAGCGCAGATCATGGGTCTTGAGCGAAGTGATGCGGGTCATAGCGTTGCTCTGAAAAAGGCCGCCGCTAGGCGGTCCAGCCGCCGTCGATGATGTGAACCTGCCCGGTGGTATAGCGCGCACCGGCCAGATAGACGGCCAGGTCCGCCACTTCCTCGGGCTGGGCGATGCGGCCGATGGGCTGGCGGGCGATGAAGGCCTTTCGCGCCGCCTCGATATCGCCGGTGGCGGCCCAGCGCTCATGCAGGCTGGGCGATTCCACCGTGCCGGGGCAGATGGCGTTCACGCGGATATTGCTGGTGGTGTAGTCGGCGGCGATGGATTTGGTCAGCCCGATCACCGCCGCCTTGGAGATGGAATAGGCCGCCCGATTGGGCACGCCCTTGATGGAAGAGGCAACGGTGGCCATGTTGATGATGGCGCCATCCTTGCGCGCCAGCATCTGCGGCAGCACGGCGCGGATGGTGCGGATTTGCGCCTTGACGTTGAGGTCGAGCGCGAAATCGAGATCGGCGTCGCTCATCTCCAGCACCGTGCCGGAATGCACCACGCCGGCGCAGTTGAACAGCACGTCGATACGGCCGATTTCCGCCACGGCTACCTTGACCGCCTCGTTGGAAAGCACGTCGAGCGGGCGGGTGGCGATATTGGCCATGCCTTCGAGCTCACGCAGCTTTGCGGCATTGACGTCAGTGGCGATGACGCGCGCGCCCGCCCGGGCGAAGGCTTCCGCCGAGGCCCGGCCGATGCCTTGCGCGGCGGCGGTGATGAGAACGATTTTTCCGGTAAGGTCGGCCATGGTTTAGTCCTGGAAGATGGGCCGGGCAGAATTGCCCGGCCCGCTGAGTGTCAGTCGTAAAGAACAGCGGCGATTTCGGGGCTGTCCATGTTCTTGGCGTCGTAGAAATAGAAGCCGGTGTCGATGACCGGGGGCAGCGCTTCGCCCTTGAGCGCGGCGACGGCGGCCTGCACGGTCTGGTAGCCGATGCCGACCGGGTTCTGGGTGATGGCGCCGGCCATCAGGCCCGAGCGGACCATGTCCTTCTGGGCGGCGCCGCTGTCGAAGCCGATGACAACGACATTGCTGCCCAGTTCCTGCTTGCCGTTGGCGACACCGATGGCCGAGCCCTCATTGGTGCCGAAAATGCCCTTGAGGTCGGGATTGGCCAAAAGGATCGACTTGGTGATCTCGGTCGACTGCAACTGGTCGCCGCCGCCATACTGCACCGAGACGATCTCGATATTGGGATAGGCTTCCTTGATGCGGTTGACGAAGCCGTCGCGGCGATCGATGCCGGTGCGGCTGGTCTGGTCGTGGGCGACCACGGCGATCTTGCCCTCGCCGCCGATCAACTCGGCCATGACGTCGGCCGCCAGCGCGGCGGCGGCGACGTTGTCGGTGGTGGCGGTGGTCAGCGGAATGTCGCTATCGACGCCCGAATCGAAGGCGATGACCGGAATATTGCGCTCCTTGGCCTGCTGGAGCAGCGGAATGGCCGCCTGGCTGTCGAGAGCGGCGAAGCCGATGGCGTCGGGGTTGCGCGACAGGGCCGCGGCCAGCATGTCCATCTGCCGGTCGACCTGGCTTTCGCTTTCCGGACCTTCGAAGGTGACATTGACGCCCAGATCGGCACCGGCCTTGTCGGCGCCGGCCTTCACGGCCTGCCAGAACTGGTGCTGGAAACCCTTGGAGATCAGGGCGATGTCGTAATTGTCCTGGGCGAAGGCGGGGCCGCTGGCGGCGAGCATGGCCAGGGCGCTGGCGGCGGCGATCAGATGACGTCTGGTAAGCATTGAGGGTTCCTCCCCGGTGTGAAAATGGTTTGCTTGGCGGGCCATTGGCGGCCTTCATATTGGCGCCCGGCGGGGCGCAGGGATCGTCCGGCGCCTAAAGGTTGCGGCGCCGCAGGATATCGGCATAGACGGCCAGGATGATGATGGTGCCGGTCACCACCGTCTGCCATTCCTGGGCCACCGAAAGGATGCGCAGGCCATTGGCCAGCACGGAAATGATGAGCGCGCCGATCAGCGTGCCGAGCACGGTGCCGCGCCCGCCCGATAGGGACGTGCCCCCGATGACCACGGCCGCGATGGCGTCGAGCTCATAGCCTTGCCCGAGCGCGGGCTGGGCGGAATTGAGCCGGCTGGCGATGAGCAGGCCCGCTACCCCACAGATCGAGCCGGCCACGGCGTAGACGGCGATCTTCCAGCGATCGACATTGACGCCGGAGAGGCGCACCGCCTCCTCATTGGAGCCCAGCGCGAAGGTGTAGCGGCCCAGCGCCGTCTTTCCGAGTACGAAGGCGGCCAGCAGCGCCACGCCGAAAAGGATGAGGACCCCATTGGGAATGGGCAGCACGGGAACGAGCGCGCCCACCAGCGAACCCTGCGAAATCTGGGTGAAGCCCGGCGTGTCGTTGAAATAGATGGGCCGGGTGCCCGAAATCACCAGCGACAGCCCCTTGAGGATCAGCATCATGCCCAGCGTGGCGATGAAGGGCGGCACCTTGAGCTTGGCGATGACCACGCCAGAAACCAGCCCGCTGGCCGTTCCCGCCAGGATCGCCCCCACCACGCCCACCGGCAAGGGCAGGCCCCAGAAAGTCAGCAGGACCCCGGCGATCACCGCGCAGAAGGTCATCAGCGTGCCCACCGACAGATCGATGCCGCCGGTGATGATGACCAGCGTGGCGGCGATGGCCAGGACGCCATTGACCGAGGTCGCCTGCAATATCGCCAGGATATTCTGGGTCTGCATGAAATTGGGCGAGGCGAGCGAGAACACCACCACCAGCGCCAATAGCCCCGAAAAGGCCAGAAGCCGATGGAAGGCCCCGGTGATGCGCGGACCCGATTTGGCTGGGCTTGCTGCGGTATCAGTCATGAAGTCTCTCCGGCATGGCAGTCTCTTGCCGCATCCACCGCGCGGCTCCTCCCCCCTGGCGGGGGAGGTTGGGAGGGGGTGTTGAGAGCGACGATATAAGGGCTAAACATCCCCCACCCTTGGTCCCTCCCCGCAAGGGGGAGGGTGTCGACTGCATATGCAGTGACCAAAACTCACCCCGCATGCCGGACCTCCATCGCCGCTTCACGCATGGTCGCGAGGTGCATGATTTCTTCCTGGCTGGCGCCGCCGGGCAAAAACCCGGTGAGCCGGCCCTCGCACATCACCGCGATGCGGTGGCTGAGGCGCAACACTTCCGGCAGTTCCGAAGAGATGACGATGATCGCCTTGCCTTCGCCGGCCAGCGCGGTCAGCAGCTTGTAGATTTCGGCCTTGGCCCCGACATCGATGCCGCGTGTCGGCTCATCGAAAATCAGGATGTCGCAGTCGCGCAGCAGCCATTTGGCCACCACCACCTTCTGCTGGTTGCCGCCCGAAAGCAGGCGCGCCTCCTGCGTGTCGCTCGGGGTCTTGATGGCCAGCTTGCGGATATAATCGAGCGCGGTCACGCGCATGGCGCCGTCATCGAGCAGCCCGCCGGGACCGGTGAAGCGCTCGAGGCTGGCCAGGGCGATATTGTTGCGCACGTCGAGGCCGGTGGCGAGGCCGAAATGCTTGCGGTCCTCGGAGAGATAGCCGATGCCGGCGCGCACCGCGTCGCGGGGTGAGGAAATGCCGACGCGCCGGCCATTGACCCAGATTTCCCCGCTTTCACGCGGATCGGCGCCGAAGATGACGCGCGCCACCTCCGTGCGCCCAGCCCCCATCAGCCCGGCGAAGCCGAGGATTTCGCCCTTGCGCAGCGAAAAGCTCACATCGCGGATGTCGCGGCCGCGATTGAGGTTGCGCACTTCCAGCGCAACGGGCGCGGCGCTAGTATTGGGAATGATCAGGGCCTCGTTGGTCAGCGTACGCCCCACCATCATGGAGATGATGGTCTCGATGGGCGTGTCCGCCGCCGGCACGGTGCCGACATATTCGCCGTCGCGCATCACCGTCACCCGGTCCGAGATGCGTTTGATCTCGTCCATCTTGTGGCTGATATAGACGATGCCAACGCCCTCGGCCTTGAGCCGGTTGATGATGGCAAACAATTCAGCGATCTCGGCATCGTTCAGCGCCGCGGTGGGCTCGTCCATCACCAGCACGCGCGAGCGGTAGGAGAGCGCCTTGGCGATCTCCACCATCTGCTGGCGGGCAATGGTGAGCGTTTCCACCCGCACCTGCGGATCGAGCTTGAGGTTCATGGAATCGAAGATGGCCTGCGCGTCGCGGTTGAGCGCGACCTCGTCGAGCATGAAGAGACGGCGCGGCTCGCGGCCGATGAAAATGTTCTGCGCCGCCGTCAGGTCGCGCATCAGCGCCAGTTCCTGGTGGATGATGCCGATGCCCAGATCCTGCGCCTCGCGCGGCGAGCCGATCTCCACAGGCTGGCCCGAAAGGCGCACTATGCCGGCGTCGCGCGTATAGACGCCGCTGAGGATCTTCATCAGCGTCGACTTGCCCGCCCCGTTCTCGCCCATCAGTGCATGAACCTCGCCGGCGCGCAGTTCGAACCGCGCCTGCGACAGCGCCCGCACGCCGGGAAAAGCCTTGTCGATATCGATCATCTCGACCAGCGGCGCGTCGGTCATGGCCGCACCGGTCCGGAGCTGGAAATCATGATGTGGCCGTCCTCCCATGCACATTCTTGCGATGCGCATACGAACAATCTATTCATAAATGAACGAAACATGCAACAGCTAACATGTCAGCCCGGCATAAAGCGCGGCGGGAGAGGTCAAACAGTTGAGTGAGCCCGAAAATGAGCGCTACCGCGCCCCGGCCCTGGATAAGGGGCTGGATATTCTGGAGCTGCTGGCCGGCACGGCGGGCGGCCTGAGCCAGGCCGAAATCGCCAAGGCCCTCGCCCGCTCGCCGGCCGAAATCTACCGCATGCTCGACCGGCTGGTACGCCGCCGCTATATAAGGCGCACCCCGGAGGACCGTTTCGAGCTGACCCTGAAGCTGTTCGAGCTGGCCCATGCGCGGCCTCCGCTCAACCGCATGCTGAGCCAGGCCATGCCGCTCTTGCGCCAGTTCGCCCTGGCCGCCGAGCAGGCGGTACATATGGTGGTGCGCGACCGCAATGTGCTGGTGGTCATCGCGCAGGTGGATGGGCCGGGCTATTGGAACGTCTCCATCCGCGTCGGCAGCCGCATCGGGCTGGTCAATACCGGCTCGGGCCATGTCTTTCTGGCCTTTGCCAGCCCCGAAGAGCGCCTTTTGCTGCTCAAGGAGCAGAGCGCCGGCGCGCCCGAAATCATTACTCCGGCGCTCGAAGCCCGGCTGGAAAGCGTGCGCCGGCAAGGCTTCGAGATGATGCCCAGCGCGCAGGTGGCGGGTGTATCGAACTTGACGGTGCCCATATTCGGCCCGCTCGGCTCGGTGGTGGCGGTGCTCACCTGTCCCTATACGCGCCGCCTCGACAAGCTCGACACGCCCGACGCCGAGGCCAGCCTCGCCTTGCTGCGTCAGGCCGGCGCCGCTATTTCCCAATATGCCGATCCGCTATAGCTTCCCCGCCATGCGCATTCTCGACACCCATCTGCACCTGATCTATCCCGACCGCTTCTCCTATCCGTGGCTGGCCAGGGCTCCGGCCATCAACCGGCCCTGGAGCGGGGACGACTATTTCGCCGAGGCGCTGGCGCTGGGCATCTCTTCCGCGCTGCATATGGAGGTCGATGTCGCCGAGCCCGACATGCTGGCCGAAACCCGGTTCGTTCTCGGCCTGCCCCATATCGCCGGCGCCATTGCCGCCTGCCGGCCCGAACATCCCGGCTTTGCCGCCCAGCTCGAAACGCTGCCGGCGCTCCCCGGTGTGAAGGGCCTGCGCCGCATATTGCACGAAGCGCCGGATGCGCTCAGCCAGACCGCCCTTTTTGCCGAAAACATCCGGCGCCTCGCCGCCCATGATCTGAGCTTCGATCTCTGCCTGCGCGCCGACCAGCTGTCGCTTGGGGCGACGCTGGCCGACAAGGCGCCGGACGTGACCTTCATTCTCGACCATTGCGGCAATCCCGACATTTCCGGGTCCGGGCTCGACCCGTGGCGCGCGGCGCTGAAAAATATCGCCAGCCGCCCCAATGTGGTTGGCAAAGTCTCCGGCATCGTCAATCACTGCGCCCCCGGATGGACGGCCGAGACACTGCGGCCCTATGTCGAGCATGTGATCGAGAGTTTCGGCTGGGACCGGGTGGTCTGGGGCTCCGATCATCCGGTCGCCACCACCACTGGCGGCACCCTGGCCGACTGGGTCGGCGCCACGCGCGCCATTACCGCCGGCGCCAGCGAAACCGAACGGGCCAGGCTCTTCCACGCCAATGCCGAGCGCTACTACCGCGTGTGAAACCGGCCGCGCATTTTGGCTGTTGAAACCTCCGGCGCGGCATGGAAGGCTCGCCGTCTCAACGGAGGAACCCAAATGGCCCCTATCAGCCCCGAGCGCATCGCCGTCTCCACCTGGTCGCTGCACCGCCTGCTGGGAGCCACCTATCCGCACGACACCTCCACCGATGCAGTGGGGCCTGAGCAGCAAACCTATGGCGAAGGCGAAGAGTCGCTTCTGGGCCTGCCTTCGGTGCTGGCCAATCACGGCTATCACCGGCTCGAAATCGTCTCCTTCCATCTGCGCAGCCGCGATCCGGTCTATCTGGCGGAGCTGCGCGACCAGCTCAAGGTCTGCAATGTGCGGTTGCAAACCCTGCTCATCGATGCGGGGGACGTCACCCATCCCGAGCATGGCGCGCGCGACCAGAAATGGATCGCCGGCTGGATCGAGGTGGCCAATCAAATGGGGGCCGAGCATGCCCGCATCATCGCCGGCAAGCAAAAGCCGACGCGCGACGCGCTCGACCGCTCGGTCAAGGCCCTGGCGGCCCTGGCCGATGGCAACAAGGGTGGGACGCGGCTCGTCACCGAGAACTGGTTCGACCTGCTGGCCGAGCCGGCGCAGGTGCATTACTTGCTCGACCGGCTCGAAGGCCGCATCGGCCTCCTGGGCGATTTCGGCAATTGGAGCGGGGAGGATAAATATTCCGACCTCAAATCCATTTTCGGCCGCGCCGAGCTCTGCCACGCCAAAGCGCACTTCCTCCATGGCGAGCTGGACGAGGCCGATTACGGGGCCTGCGTGACGCTGGCCGAGGAGGCGGGCTACAAGGGTCCCTATACGCTCATCTTCGACAGCGACATTCCCAATGAATGGGCGGGGCTGGCCGTCGAGCGCGATTTCATCACCTCGCGCGACGTCTGAACGCGGACGCAAAACCTGCCCGCTGCGGCCCCTTCCACCCTGCCGGCTATTTCAGCGGGCTGAAGCCGGCCATCGCCCGGGAGAGCCGCGCCTCCAGCCGTGCCGGCAGCAGCAGGGCGGCCGGGTCGGGCGCGGCGCCCGACAGGATGAAGGGGCGCAGGGCCGCCGCCAGCACCGCCGCCTCCGGTCCCAGAAGGCTGGCCCCCAGCAGGGCTCCCGTGCCGGCATCGGCCAGCAGCCTGATGCATTCGACAGGCTGGTCCTTTTCCCCGTCCTTGCGCATGGCCACTTTCAGCGGCCGCCCGGCGCGGCGCAATTGCGCCGTCGTCATGCCCAGCCGGATAAAGGCGGGATCGGTCATCACGCGATTACAGGCAAAGGCCCCGCCCATGGTTCCCGGCCCCAGGGCCCGGACGCCGTCTGCGCCGGTATGGCCCTCGGGATCGATGATGACGAAGCCGGCTTGGTCCACCGTGATTCCGGCCGCCGCCAGATCGAGCCCCTCGGCCATAGGCACGGGCTCGGGCGCCAGCAGCAGATGCGTCCCCTCGATGGAGGAAAGCCGCCGGCCCGAGCGCAGCGAGGCCAGCACGCCATGGCCGGCCCAATCCACCGCATCCACGGTGGTGTTGAAGAGAAAGCTCACCCCATCGGCTTCCAGTGCCGCGCGCATGAGGGCGCAGACCTCCTCGTCCTCGCCGGCAAGCGGGTGGGGCCCGGCCTCGATCACGCTGACCTTGGCCCCGAAGCGGGCCTGGATCTGGGCGAATTCCAGACCGGCGGCGCTGGCGCCGACCACGATGAGATGGCCCGGCAGGCTGTCGAGAGCAGATATCGTGGCGGGCGTCAGATGGCTGACGCTGTCCAGCCCCGGCCAATTGGGCATTCGCGGGCGCGTGCCGATATCGAGCAGGATTTCGGGCGCACCGAAAAGGCGCTTGCCGACCATGATGCCGTCGGGGGCGACGAAACGCGCCTGCCCTTGCAGCCGGGTCAGATGCTTGAGCCCGCCCAGCCGCTCGGCCAAGGCCCCTCCGGCTCCCTGCACCAGCCGCGTCTTGCGATTGCGCACCGCCCGCATATCGAGGCCCACCGGCCCGGCAAGCGTCACGCCGAACCGGCCGGCATGGCGCGCCGTCCAGATCGCGCGGGCGCTTTCCGCCAGCGCCCTTGTGGCGATGCGCGCCTCCTCCAGCCAGGCTTCGCCCGGCGGCCCGGCCTCGATCAGCGCCACCCGTTTGCCGAATGCCGCCATGCGTGCGGCATGGGCGACGCCTGCTTCGCCGGCGCCAATGACTATGGCATCGAACTGCTCGGCCATCCCCTCCCCCAAATCGTCTCGAATCCTAATCCAGCGTCGGGGAGGATGTCGATATCCTCCATGGCGAACGTTCCAGCCGATGCGGCGCCTTGACAAAACCGCCTTTGAGGCGTCCCTCCAGCGCGCATAAGAACCGTGATGGAGCCCGCCCATGCAGGACTATGTCCGCCGCATCCTCACCTCCTCGGTCTATGAGGTGGCGCAGGAGACCCCGCTCGAGCCGATGGAGCTGCTTTCGGCCCGGCTGGATGCGGAAATCCTGGTCAAGCGCGAGGACCTGCAACCGGTGTTTTCCTTCAAGATCCGGGGCGCCCATAACCGCATTTCCAGGTTGACCCAGGAAGAGCGGCTGCGCGGGGTGATCTGCGCCTCGGCCGGCAATCATGCGCAGGGCGTGGCGCTTTCGGCCACGCGGCTGGGCATTCGCGCCGTCATCGTCATGCCCACGACGACACCGGCCATCAAGATCAACGCCGTGCGCCGGCTGGGCGGGGAAGTGGTGCTGTTCGGCGACGGGTTCGACGCGGCGCGCGCCCATGCCGAGGAACTGGCCGAAAAGCACGGCTATGTCATGGTGCATCCGTTCGACGATCCCGACGTCATCGCCGGCCAGGGCACCATCGGCATCGAGCTTCTGCGCCAGCATCCGGGGCCGATCGGGGCCATCTATGTGCCGATAGGCGGAGGCGGGCTGGCCGCCGGCATCGCCAGCATCGTCAAGTTCCTGCGCCCCGACATCCGCGTCATCGGGGTCGAGCCCGAGGAGGCGGCGAGCATGAAGGCGGCGATCGAGGCCGGCCATCCCGTCGCCATCGACCAGGTGGGGCTGTTCGCCGATGGCGTGGCCGTGCGCCAGGTGGGGGCGGAAACCTTCCGGCTCTGCCGCGACCTGCTCGATGACATCATCACCGTCACCGCCGACGAAATCTGCGCCGCGATCAAGGATATCTTCGACGATCACCGCGCCATCACCGAGCCGGCGGGCGCGCTGGCGCTGGCCGGCCTGCGCCGCCATGCCGAAAGCGGGGCGGCGCCGCGCGGCGCGCTCATCGCCATCAATTCGGGCGCCAATGTCAATTTCGACCGGCTGCGCCACGTGGTGGAACGGGCAGAGATCGGCGAGCGGGCCGAAGCGCTGCTCAGCGTGGAAATTCCCGAGCGCCCCGGCAGCTATCGCGCCTTCATTCGCCTCCTGGGCAACCGCTCCATCACCGAGTTCAATTATCGCTATGCCCATGGCGCCACCGCGCGCATCTTCGTGGGCATCAAGCTGAGCCGGGGCGATGCGGAAAAGCAGGAGATCATCTCCCTGCTCGAAAAGAACGGGCTGGGCGTCATCGACCTCACCGACAACGAGGTGGCCAAGCTGCATGTCCGCCACATGGTGGGCGGCCGGGTGCAGGGGCTCGAGGACGAGGAGGTCTATCGCTTCCAGTTTCCCGAGCGCCCCGGCGCGCTGCTCAAATTCCTCGAAGGGCTCAATGATGGCTGGAACATCTCGTTGTTCCACTACCGCAATCACGGCGCCGATTACGGCCGGGTGCTGGTGGGGGTGCAGGTGCCGGAGGCGACGCGCGAGGCCTTCCTCGCCCATATCGACGCCATCGGCTATCCCTATTGGCAGGAGACCCATAATCCGGCCTACCGGCAGTTCCTGGAAGGAGACCGCCCCTGAACCGGGGGCGCGGAAAGCTGCCGTCTTTATTATGATGCAATAAACCCTTAACAGCACAAGACCCGCCCCGGGCAACCCTGATCGGTTGCAATCGAACGCATAAGGGGCAATCTGCACGCAAGATCAAACATGCCGGAGACGACGATGCGCCTTACCAACACCCTTCGCCTCATGCTGCTGACCAGCCTGGCGAGCACCGCCCTGATCGGGCAGGCCCTGGCGCTCGACGCCCAGGCCTTTGTCGACCGCGTGGCCAAAGTCTACGAGAAGGCCGGCTATGAGCTGTCCTTCGGCCCGGCGCGGATGGATGGCGACAGCATCGTCGTCGACGGCGTCACCGTCGCCATTGCCGGGGTGGCGGAAGAGCCGGTGAAATTCGACACCGAGATCACCTTCTCCGGCGTCAGCGAGGCGGCCGACGGCAGCTACCGGGCGGCATCGGTCACCATTCCCGATATCGACACCACCGTCGAGGACGAGGAAGAAGGCGCCACCATCGGCGTAACGGTCAGCGACATCCGCGCCGACGGGCTCTATCTGCCCGCGCCCGACGCCCTTACCCCGGTGGCGATGATGCAGACCGCCGCCGCCATGAGTTCGGGCCCGGTCAGCATCACCCGCAACGGCGTCGAGATCTTCTCGATCGAATCCACCCGTTTCGCCGCCGAATTCGCTCCCGACCAGACCAGCGCCGCGCTGGAAAGCGTCGACACCGTCTTTGCCATGAACGGCATCAGCGTCGATCTGACCACGATGAGCGAGGAAGACCCCGACACCGCCGCCGTCATCGAGCAGCTCGGCCTGCTCACCGTAAACGGCGCCATCACCCAGAAGGCGAGCTGGACGCTGTCGGACGGCCGCGTCGTGGTGGATGAATTCCTCTTCGATTTCGACGAGGTGGGTGCGCTCAACTTCACCAGCGAGTTCACCGGCTTCACCCCGGCCCTGCTCGAGCAGCTCGAAGCCCTTCAGCAGCAGGCGATGGCGGCGGGCGAAATGTCCGATGAGCAGCAGCAGGCGCTGATGATGAGCAGCATGGCGGCCATGCAGGGCGTCAATATCGTCAAGGCCTCGGTGCGTTATGACGATGCGAGCCTGGCCAGCAATCTGCTCGACTTCTTCGCATCCGAATCGGGCGCCAGCCGCGCCGATTTCGTTGCCGGCATCAAGGCGATGCTGCCCTCGATCCTGGCCGAGACCGGCGTTCCGGCGCTGGCGGACCTGGCCGTGCCGGCGCTCTCGGCCTTCCTCGACGATCCGCGCAGCATCGAGCTCAAGGTGGCGCCGCCCTCGCCGGTGTCGCTGCTGGTGATGATGGCCGCCGCCGCCAATCCGGCCGGGCTGATCACCGCTCTCGGCCTGTCGCTCGAAGCCAATAGCCCGGCCCAATAAGCCGGACGGGGGAATGGCGGACGCCGCCATTCCCACCCTTGCGGGGTGAAATCCGGGGCGAACCGGATTATAGGATAGGGCCATGACCCAGAATCCCCTCCCCGCAGACCTCAGCCATGTCACCGATTGGGTGTTCGATCTCGACAACACCCTTTATCCGCGCCGCTGCAATCTCTTTTCCCAGATCGACATCCGCATCACCCACTACATGATGGAGGTCACCCGGCTCGATTTCGAGGCCGCGCGGGCCTTGCAGAAGGTTTATTATCGCGACTACGGCACGACGCTGAATGGGCTGATGCAGGTCCACAAGATCGACCCCGACCATTTCCTGAACACGGTGCATGCCATCGACTATTCACCGGTCGATCCGCATCCGGTGCTGGTCGAAACCATCCGCGCCCTGCCGGGGCGCAAGTTCATCCTCACCAATGGCGATACCGGCCATGCCCGCGCCGTTCTCGGCCGGCTGGGCGGCAGCGACCTGTTCGAGCATGTCCACGACATCCGTGCCATGACCTATGTGCCCAAGCCGCACAAGCAGGCCTATGACGGGTTCCTGGCCGAATATGGCATCGCGCCGGAGCGGGCGGTGATGTTCGATGATCTGGAAAAGAACCTCGTCGTGCCGCACGAAATGGGCATGGCCACGGTGCAGGTCATGGCCGAGGACGACTACCGCAACGACCAGGTGGAAAGCTGGGAGCTGGAGCGCAGCGCCGGCCCGCATGTCCACCACGCCACCCAGGATCTGGCCGGGTTCCTGCGCGCCCTTCTGGGGTGAGCCGGCTTTACAGGGATGGTGCCGGGGGCTATCACATGCCCCTCCATCGGCATTTGCCGATATAGGCGGCTCCGGCCGCCGCAGTGTGAGGATTGGGACAATGGAATATCGTCGCCTGGGCAAATCCGGCCTGAAGGTCAGCGAAGTCTCGCTGGGCAGCTGGGTCACTTTCGGCAAGCAGGTTCAGGAATCGGAAGCCATGGCGCTGATGGGCCTGGCCTATGATTCGGGCATCAATTTCTTCGACAATGCCGAGGGCTACGAAGCGGGCGAATCCGAAGCGCTGATGGGCGCGGCGCTCAAGAAGCTGGGCTGGGGCCGCGACAGCTATTCGGTCTCCTCGAAAGTGTTCTGGGGCGGCAGCAAGCCCACCCAGAAGGGCCTTTCGCGCAAGCATGTCACCGAGGCCGCCCATGCGGCGCTCAAGCGCCTGCAGGTGGACTATCTCGACCTCTATTTCTGCCACCGCCCCGACATCGACACCCCCATCGAGGAGACGGTGTGGGCGATGCACAATCTCATCACCCAGGGCAAGGTGCTCTATTGGGGCACTTCCGAGTGGAATGCCCAGCAATTGACCGAGGCCTGGGCCGTGGCGCGGGCCAACAATCTCATCGGCCCCACCATGGAGCAGCCGCAATACAACCTGTTCACCCGCGAAAAGGTCGAGCACGACTATCTGCCGCTCTATGATCTCTTCGGGCTGGGCACCACCATCTGGTCCCCGCTCGCCTCGGGCCTGCTTACCGGCAAATATAATGACGGCATTCCGGCCGACAGCCGGCTGACCCTGCCCGGCTATGAGTGGCTGCGCAACCAGTGGACGAGCCCCGAAGGCGAAGCCAAGCTGGGACAGATCCGCGAACTGGCCGCGCTCGCCGGCGAGATCGGTCTGTCCATCACCCATCTGGCCCTGCTCTGGTGCCTGCGCAATCCGCATGTCTCCACGGTCATTCTCGGCGCCTCGAAAAAGAGCCAGCTCGAGGACAATCTGGCGGCGCTCGCCCACAAGGACAAGCTGACCCCGGACGTGCTGGAGCGGATCGAAACCATCATGGGCAACAAGCCGGCCGAGCGCCAGCGCTACTGATCCCCTAGAGCGTTTCCAGCAAAAGTGGCAACGGTTTTGCGGTTCGGAAACGCGACAAAACAAA
>NZ_JAUCDN010000055.1:0-14023 GCF_034675085.1 Devosia sp. | reverse complement strand
GGCGCGTTGCTCACTGGTGTCGCCCACCTCGGTGGCCAGGCGCCGGCGCAGCCCGTCTATGGTCAGCTCCAGCCGGCGGGTGGCCCGGGCGAATTCGGCGCGCAACTGGTCCTTGTCGGCGCGGAATTCGGCCATGGTGATGGGCGTGGCCGCCTCGATGCGGCGCTTGGTCAGGCGCACGGCGCGCTTCCACACGGCCTGCAACAGGATCAGCCCGACCAGGCTGGCCGCCAGAAGGCCCAGCGCAAAATACATGATGTTCTCGATGAGCATCGGTCGAACTCCGGCACGCCCGCCGATCCTAGCGGTTTTGCCCTTGCGCGTCACGGGCGGCGTTCGGTTTAGGGTTCACAAGGTAAAGAGGCGTCTGGGCCAATGCCCCTCACCATCCCCGATGTCATCCCGGCGCAAGGCCGGGGACGGGGTGCGGAGGAAACCGACTAGTCTCAGAACGGGTTCCAGGTGGGCTCGCTGGTGAATTTGAGATAGCCCACATTGATGCCCAGCCGCGCGCCGACCCCGGACCGGATGGGAACGATCACCACCTGGTCGCGCTTGATGACGGTCATGCCGAAGCCGCCGATCACATAGGCCGAGCCGTCGACGCCGGCGAAGCGTCCGAGCACGTCGGGAACCTGGTTGAGGTTATAGACCAGCATCATCACCTTCGAGCCGTCCCCGCCGATGTCGAAGCCGATGGAGGGGCCCTGCCAATAGACGTTGAACTGGCCGGCATTGCGGGTGTTGAGCACGCCTTCGCCATAGCGGGCGCCGGCGAACAGGGCGCCCCCGGCGTCCTCGCCCAGGATATAGCCATTGGGCAGGCCGAACTGGCTCACCGCCCGCTCCACAACCGAGGCGAGCCCCTGGCTGGCCGAGCCGAAGAACTGCTTGCCGCTGTCCACCAGGTCCTCGCCCGAATAGGTGTCGCTGAGCGAGCCCTGGGCCATGGCGGCCGGAATCGGGGCCAGCAGGGCGGCCAGCAGGGCGGCGAAAAGGGCGAAACGCTTGAACATCTTGGTCTCCCGGGATGGCGGCCGATGGGGGTTACGGTGTCGTTAAGGCTTGAACCGTAGTTTTGAGGTCGGATTTAGGCTGCCGGCATGCCGATCATTGGGTCCGATGATGAAGCAAACCTCTAAACAAATCTTAACCATGCTCGCCTTTGTTCTGCCGCTATTGGGCGGGGTTTCCGCCGCAATTCCAGCGGCGCGGGCGCAGTCGGTCGTCACCCTCTTCGTCACCGATCCGCTCACTGGCATCGCCATTTATGGCTGGGACCCGGTGAGCTATTTCACCGAGCCCGAGCCGCTTCAGGGGCGGGGCGATTTCGAATATGTCTGGCGTAACGTGCCCTGGCATTTCGCTACTGCCGCCAATCGCGACATCTTTGCGCGTGCGCCCGAAATCTACGCGCCCCAGTTCGGCGGCCATGGCGCCATGGGGGTGGCGCGCGGCTATGTTTCGGACAGCGACCCCCGGCTCTATGCCGTTTTCAAGCAGCGCCTATATCTGTTCTATTCCGCCGGATCGCGCGAGGCGTTCCTGCTCGCGCCCGACGCCGCCGCGCTGGAAGGGGAGGCCAATTGGCCGGCGCTTTCGGCGACGCTTTCGGTCAAATAGCGGCGGGCGCAAAAGCATCGCCATTGTTAACCAAGCCGTTCTAGGATCGGGCCAGACTGATTCTTGCGGAGACTTGCCGGCATGGCCGACATCATTGAGCTCAAGGCGACCGATCTGGCGGCCATGCTGTGCAGCCGGGTCTGTCACGACCTCATCAACCCGATCGGGGCCATTGGTAACGGGCTGGAAGTGCTGGGCGATCCCGGCCAGACCGAAATGGCCGAGGGCGCGCGCGATCTGATCGCCAGCGCCGCCAGGCAGAGCCGGGCCAAGCTCGAATTCGCGCGTCTGGCCTATGGCGCTTCCTCCACCTCCGGCACCGATATCGACACGCGCGAATGCGAGCGCGTCGCCCGCATTCTGTTCGACATCGAAAAGGCGGATCTGGACTGGCAGGTGCCGCTGATCCTGTTGCCCAAGCACAAGGCCAAGCTGTTCATGAACATGCTGCTCATCGCCGCCATGTCGGTGCCGCGCGGCGGCGAGGTCACCGCCCGCATCAGCGGCGAGGCCGGGCAGGAGAAATTCGAGTTCACCTCGAAAAGCGATCCGGAAAAGCGCCAGAAGACCCTCATTCCCTCCGGCTCGGCCGGCCTGCTCTCGGGCATGCCCGAAGAGGGGTTTGTCGATGCGCGGGGCATCCAGCCCTTCTATACCGGCCTGTTGGCGCGCATGACCGACATGCAGATCGAGATCGGGCTGGAAAACGACCGCTTCTTCCTCACCGCAACGCCCCAGATGCGATCTGATGCGGCGTGAGATGCTAGTAGTCTGCTAACCAATTCATAGGATGTGCGGTCCATAATCGGGGGTGTTTCCAGCGTTATCCCCGGATGGCCGCGCATGAAATCCTGCCTGATCGTCGATGACTCCAGCGTGGTGCGCAAGGTGGCGCGCCGCATACTGGAAGATATGGATTACATCGTCGAAGAGGCCGAAGACGGGCAGGACGCCTTCGAAAAATGCCGGCAGGAAATGCCCGACGCCATCCTGCTCGACTGGAACATGCCCATCATGAGCGGTCTGGAATTCCTCAAGCTGCTGCGCGCCTATGTGGGGGGCGAGAAGCCGCATGTGGTCTATTGCACCATCGAGAACGACATCGGCGCCATTGCCCTGGCGCTCAAGGCCGGGGCCAGCGACTATATGATGAAGCCCTTCGACCGGGCGATCCTGGAAGCCAAGTTCGAGCAGCATTCCGCCGCGGCGTGAGTTGCTGCTTTTTCTTCGACTGCAGGAGTGCTAGGGCTTTTCTGTTAAAAGCAGGAAAGCCCTAGATGTTTCGTAAGGTTACACTTATTGCGCTGGCGTTTCTCTTTGCGGGGCCAGCCGCCGCCATGGATGGCGTCTATGCGTGCGAGTCTGGCGTGCCGAGCGGTCCTGGTACGGGCGGCGTGTTGCTCGGTATTCTGGAGCTCGTTGGAGCCGAGTACAACTATCATGATCTGATGGCCAGTGGGTCCGGGGCTGGTACGCTCACCAGTGCTGGCGATGGCTATACGGTGACCGGACCTCTTGCCGATACTCTTGGCGTAGCCCTGTTGCGCTTCAACGACGACGGCGAAAAGCCCACTATCTCGCTTTATCCGAACAGCGCCCCTGATCGGGTGGGTGCCACTTGCCTGCTGGGTAACAGCTGACCGGTTCGCTTTCCCGGCAAGGTCAGGCCATCGGACAAAAGCAATGCAGCGCCCCATGGGAGCGCTGCATAATTCATTGAAACTGCTTTTGAAAACGCCGCTTTCAGGCGACGTCTTCGTTGTAGTTCTCGCTCTCGTCGGGCTCGCGCAGCACATAGCCGCGGCCCCATACGGTCTCGATGTAATTCTTGCCGCCCGTGGCCACGCTGAGCTTCTTGCGCAGCTTGCAGATGAACACGTCGATGATCTTGAGCTCGGGTTCGTCCATGCCGCCGTAAAGGTGGTTGAGGAACATTTCCTTGGTGAGCGTGGTGCCCTTGCGCAGCGAGAGCAGCTCGAGCATCTGGTATTCCTTGCCGGTGAGGTGCACCCGCTGGGTCTGCACTTCCACGGTCTTGGTGTCCAGATTGACGGTCAGGTCGCCGGTCTGGATGACCGACTGGGCATGGCCCTTGGACCGCCGGACGATGGCGTGGATGCGGGCCACGAGTTCGTCCTTGTGGAAAGGCTTGGTCATGTAGTCGTCGGCGCCGAAGCCGAGCCCGCGCACCTTATCCTCGATGCCGGCCAGACCGGATAGAATAAGGATCGGTGTCTGAACCTTGGCCACGCGCAAGGTGCGCAGCACCTCGTAGCCGCTCATGTCGGGCAGGTTCAGGTCGAGAAGAATGATGTCGTAATCGTAGAGTTTGCCGAGATCGACGCCTTCTTCCCCCAAATCGGTGGTGTAGACGTTGAAGCTCTCGGACTTGAGCATCAGTTCGATGCTCTGCGCGGTTGCGCTATCATCCTCAATAAGGAGTACCCGCATTATATTCCCCTTGTCATTCGTTCCTGCTGGAACCCGCGGGGATCTGGCGACCGATATGCCCGCCCCGCTCCAACCCTACTGGATATGACTGAACCCTAAGCCCAAATAGTTAACAAAGTTTAATTCGGTTCGGCAATACGCAAATGACGTTAGGATCAATTTAGTCTAAGTCATTGAAATTTAAGGGTTAATCTTCTCAATTTTTCTTAATGAAAAGCTTTAAGTAGCACGCCTAAGCGATTCTTTAGACTCAACCAATTGAAGCTTTTCGGAGGTTTGGAGGGCGTGCGGCACAAGCCTGCGGACGGACCGGTCCAACCCCTCGGATAGCGCCTTTTGCTTAACGATCGGTTACTGTGTGATTCGGAACTGCCGACGATTCGCGCGGCGGCGGAAACCATAATCATGGCCGCGCGCAGCAGGCGGGAAGGCAATGAAGGCACTGATCTCGGCCATCGAGGCCATTGACGACATCGAGGTGTTCGGCCGGGTCAAGTCGGTCCAGGGCCTGCTCATTGAGATCGTCGGCCCGGTGCGCGAATTGCGCGTCGGCGGGCGAGTGCAGATCGAGACCGTCAATGGCGAGCGCCTCGCCGCCGAGATCATCGGCTTCAAGGACGGGCACGCGCTCTGCCTGCCCTTCGGCCAGCTTTCCGGCGTGCGGCTGGGCTGCAAGGCGATCTTCCAGCGCCATGACGGGGCGGTGATGCCCTCCGATGGCTGGCTGGGCCGGGTCATCAATGCCGATGGCGAGCCCATCGACGGCAAGGGGCCGCTGCCGCGCGGAGCGCTCTCCTATCCTCTGCGGCAGAACCCGCTTCTGGCCCATGACCGGGTACGGGTGGGCGACCCGCTCGATCTGGGCGTGCGGTGCCTCAATACCTTCACCACGCTGTGCGAAGGCCAGCGCATGGGCATCTTCGCGGGCTCGGGCGTGGGGAAGTCAGTGCTGATGTCCATGCTGGCGCGCAACACCAATGTCGACGTCTCGGTGATCGGCCTGATCGGCGAGCGTGGCCGCGAGGTGCATGAATTCATTCAGGAATATCTGGGCGAGGAAGGGTTGGCGCGTGCCGTTGTGGTGGTGGCCACCAGCGACGAGGCGGCCCTGATGCGCCGCCAGGCCGCCTATATGAGCCTGGCGCTCTCGGAATATTTCCGCGACCAGGGCAAGAGGGTGCTGTGCATGATGGACAGCCTCACCCGCTTCGCCATGGCGCAGCGCGAGATCGGGCTGGCCGTCGGCGAGCCGCCCACGGCCAAGGGCTACCCGCCCACGGTATTCACCGAATTGCCGCGCCTGTTGGAGCGGGCGGGCCCGGGGACACCCACGACCGGTTCCGTTACCGGACTTTTTACCGTTTTGGTGGAAGGTGATGATCACAATGAGCCCATTGCGGACGCCGTTCGCGGCATTCTCGACGGGCACATCGTGATGGAGCGCGGCATTGCCGAGCGAGGCCGTTATCCCGCCGTCAATGTGCTCCGGTCCATCTCGCGCACCATGCCAGGATGCGTGCCGGCCGATGTGCGGCCGGTCCTGGCCAGGGCACGGGAGCTCATGTCCATCTATTCGGACATGGAGGAACTGATCCGGCTGGGGGCTTACCGGAAAGGGTCAGATCCGAAAGTGGACCGCGCCATCGCCATCTACCCGGCGCTTGAGGCTTTTTTAAGCCAGAGCCGGGAGGAGACGACGGCCATTGCCGATGGCTATGACCAGCTCAGAGCCATCGTCGATACGGCGGGTGCGGCAGGCTGATGGAATGGGGTGACGGCCCCGAAACTGACTTGGTGTGTAAGGAGTACTGGTCTTGAAATCGCGCAACGAGAGCCTCATCCGGCTCAAGAAGTTCCAGGTGGACGAGAAGCGCCGTCAGGTCGCGCAGATCGAGATGATGATCGCCGATTTCGAGCGCATGGCGTCCGAGCTCGACCAGCAGATCGAAATCGAGCACACCAAGACCGGCATTTCCGATGTCGCCCATTTCGCCTATTCCACCTTCGCCAAGGCGGCGCTGGGCCGGCGCGACAATCTGCTGGCCTCGGCCAACGACATGCGCGGCAAGCTCGAAAGCGCCCAGGATGCGCTGGCCGAAGCCATCGAAGACCTCAAGAAAATCGAATTGCTCGATCAGCGCGAGCACCAGCGCGAAGCTGCCGAGCAGCTCAAGCTCGAACAGGCCGAATATGACGAAATCGGCCGGCTGCGCTTTCGCGGCCAATAAAGGCAGGGAGCCTTAGTCGCATGGGCAGGGTGGTCTCGGTATCGCGCGATCCTGGGCATCACTTCTCCAAACCCGTGGTTCCCGAAATCCGTCTTCTCGCCGGGCTGGGCGTGGAGGGCGATGCGCATGCCGGCTCGACCGTCAAGCATCGCTCGCGCGTCAGGGTCGATCCCACCCAACCCAATCTGCGCCAGGTGCATCTGCTGCACCACGAACTGTTTGATGAGTTGCAGGCCAAGGGCTTTGCCGTCGCGCCAGGCGATCTGGGCGAGAATGTCGTGGTGGAGGGGATCGACCTGCTGGCGCTCCCCGTCGATACCGAACTGCATCTGGGGCAGGAGGCCGTGGTGCGGCTGACCGGCCTGAGGAATCCCTGCGCCCAGATCGAGAATTTCAAGAAGGGCCTGCTCGAAGCCGTTCTCGACAGGGATGCCGACGGCGGTCTTATCCGCAAGGCCGGCGTCATGTCGGTGGTGGTCACCGGCGGCGTCGTGCGGGTGGGAGACGGCGTGAAAGTGGTGAAACCGCCTCTGCCGCATCGCGCCATGGAGCGCGTTTAAGGCGTCACCACCATGCGTTGCAGGTCGCGCTCGCCGGCATAAGTGTCGGGATCGTAGGGCGGCTGGGCTTCCAGCTGCTCGCGCGTGGTGTTGAGAAAAAGATAGCGGTTGCCGAAAATATCGGTCGAAAACTGCGGATCGTCATAGCCCACGGCCACCGGTTTGGCACCGAGGCCGAGAAAGCCGCCGACATCGACGATCACCGCGTCCACACCGCCATCGGGGAAGGGAAGGACGGCGCCGATGGTGCCGATCAGCTGGTCATCCAGGCCGTAGACCCCCATGCCGTGCAGCTCTTCGGGGGTAACGGTGTCCAGGCTGGTGGGGTCAGAGAATTCGGCAGGTTGGCTGGCGCTCCCATTAGCCTGCGGTGTTTTGGGCGCATCGCCGGCCCAGGCGAAAGCGGGGGTGGCGCGCAGCGTATCGGCGGTCGCCGCCAGCACCCAGCGATAGGAACCATCGGGGGTGGCGGCCCATTCGAGCTGGCCGAAATCCACCGCCACGCGCTTGTCCTCCATCCCGGCAAAATTGCGGATATCGATCACCACGGCGGCGACCCCGAGACCGGGCGTCACCACCATGTCGGCTATGGTGCCAATGGCGGTGCCGTCGCTGTCGGGGGTGAAAAAAACGCTTTGTCCCAAGAGCTTGCTGACCAGCATATCGGTGCTGCTGCCGGCATAGCCCTGGGAAAGGACGGTAGGCGGCTTGAGCCCGCTCTGCTCCAGTTCGGACACGCCCGGCGCCTGCGCCCAGGCCGCCCCTCCCAGCATGAAGGGCAAAAGCAAAAGAGCGAGACGAGCATGCATGGCGGCCTCCGGAAGGGCGGAAGGCCGGCCCGTGGGCCGGCCCCGAAATTCAAGCGCTGGCGCTTAGCTGGCGGGCGCAGCAGGCGCCATGGTGCCGGCGGGGGCCATGGTCTCGGCCGGGGCCGCCGGCTCGTCCTCTGCCCAGACGAAGTCGGGCGCATTGGTCAGTGCCTCGGCGGTGGTGGGCAGCACCCAGCGCTCGGTATTGTCGGCGGCAAGGGTGAATTCGAGCGAGTGGAAATCCACGGCCACAGCCTTTTCCCCGATGCCGAGGAAGCCGCCGACGCCAATCACCACGGCGGTGATCTGTCCATCGGCGCTGAACACGATATCGGTGACATTGCCGATATGCTCGGCATCATCGGCGGCGCTGGAATAGACCGGCGAGCCGATCAGATGCGAGCCGAGATTGTCGGTATCGACCGCCACATAGCCCTTGGAGATATCCCAGGGAGTACGTACCTGCGTGCTCTGGGCAGCGCCGGTATCGATCGGAGCCGGGCTGGCTTCGGTGGTGACGGGCGCGGCAGGCGCCGGCGTGGTGGTCGCCTGGGCCATGGCCCCGGTGGTCAGCATGGCGGCAATGGCCGTGGTGGCCAGAAGGGTGCGGATCATAGTAAGCTCCGTTGGTTCATCTTTGCGGTGAACGGGCCGTGCGGTGCAAAACTTGCCGGTAGCGCACCGTGCGGCCCATTATGCTCAGGCTAACGCAGCCGCGGCCCGGTCGTTCCGAACCCGACCTGACAGATGGTCGCAGCCGGAGCGGGGCTAATCGATGAGGATGGCGGAGGCGCGGTCGTAATTGCGCATGGCGCGATGGGGCATGCCGCCATCGAAAAATTCCGGCCCGAAGGCGGAAAAGCCCAGCTTTTCATAAAGGCCCAGCTTGTCCGACTGGGCGGTGAGATAGAATTTGTCGCGGCCCTGGGCGCGGGCATGGTCCATGGCCGCATCCATCATCAGCCGGGCGACGCCGCGGCCGCGAAAGGCCTGGCGCACAGCGACACGACCGATCTTGACGTGTTCCGGCATGTCGATCAGCCGCAAGGTTCCGACCACCTCGCCCTCCGCCACGGCGACGAAATGAGTGGCGGTGAAATCATGGGCATCGTGCTCTTCCTCCTCCGGCACCTTCTGCTCCCAGACGAAGACTTCGCGGCGCAGCGCGAAGGCGGCGTTGCAGAGGGTGGAGAAGGGCGGCGCGGTGAGGATGGTGATCATGGGTGCCAGACTAACAGGAAAATCAATCCTTGCGGATGGTGTAGTGGCGCGCCATGCCGGCGGTGACCCGCGCCCAGTCCGAAGTGCCGGCTCGCTGCTGGTGGGCGGCAAAAGCCTCCTCGCTGGCGAAAATTTCCGAAACCAGGAAATGCGTGGGCTCGTCGGGGCTCCGGGTCACCTCGAAGGCCAGGCAGCCCGGCTCCCGCCGGGTCAGCGCGATGTGAAGGGGCAGAGCAGCGCTCACGGCTTTGATGCGGCCTTGGGGCACCTCGAGATAGCCTTCGAGATAAACCTTGCCCATGCTCAGACGCTGCCCACGGTCTTGAGGCGGACGCGGGGATGGACCTCGTTCTGGCTCATCACCACGGTCTGGGGCCGGAAGCGCTCGATGATGGAGCGGACATGGGGGCGGATGGACGGCGAGGTGATGAGCACCGGCAGTTCGCCCTGCTGGGCGGCGCGCTCATAGGCCTGCTGCACGGCGGTGATGAACTGCTGAAGCCGGCTTGGGGCCATGGCCAGGTGGCGGGTGTCGCCATCGCCCACCATGGCCTCGGCGAAGTCGCGCTCCCATTGCGGGGACAGGGTGAGGAGCGGCAGATTGCCGTCCGGCCCGAGATTGGCGGCGCAGATCTGGCGGGCGAGGCGGCTGCGCACATGCTCGGCGATCATCTGCACCGAACGGCCGGGACCGGCGATCTCGGCGATGCCTTCGAGGATGGTGGACAGGTCGCGGATGGAAATGCGCTCGTTCAGCAGGGTCTGGAGCACGCGCTGCACACCCGAAACGGTGATGAGGCCGGGCACGATGTCTTCCACCAGCTTCTGCTGGTCCTTGGGCAGGCCCGAGAGCAGCGATTGCACATTGGCGTAGCTCAGGAGGTCGGCGACATTAGCCTTGAGCACTTCGGTCAGATGGGTGGAAATGACCGTCGAGGGATCGATGATGGAGAGCCCGCGAAGCTCGGCCTCGTCGCGCAGGGCGGGCTCGATCCAGGTGGCGGGCAGGCCGAAAGTAGGCTCGGTGGTGTGTGTGCCCGGCAGGTCGATCTGGTTGCCATAGGGGTCCATGACCATCAACTGGTTGGCGTAGATCTCGCCGGCGCCGGCCTCGACCTCCTTGATGCGGACCTTGTAGACATTGGGCTCGAGCTGCATGTTGTCGAGGATGCGCACCGGCGGCATGACGAAGCCCAGCTCGATGGCGAGCTGACGGCGCAGCGCCTTGATCTGTTCGGTCAGCCGGTCGGAGCCGCTTTCATCTTCCTTGACCAGGCTCAGAAGGCCGTAGCCCAGCTCCAGCTTGAGTTCGTCGATGCGCAGGCTGTCGCTGATCGGAGCCTCGCTGGGGGCCGCATTGGCGGCGGGGCCGGCCATGGCGGCGGCAGCTTCCTGAACCTTCTCCTCCATCTTGCGCTCGGCCTTCTTGCCAGTGGCGCGGAAGGCGGCATAGCCGACGCCTCCGGCCAGCGCCATGAAGGGAATGATGGGCATGCCGGGCAGCAGCGCCAGCGCGGCCATGACGGCAGCCGACATGCCCAGGGCGCGCGGATAGCCGGTGAACTGGTCGGACAGGGCCTTGTCGGCGGCGCCGGTAACACCCGACTTGGACACGAGGATACCGGCGGCGGTGGACACGATCAGCGCCGGAATCTGGCTGGTCAGGCCATCGCCGATGGTCAAAAGCGTATAGACGCTGCCCGCCTCCTGGAAGCTCAGCCCTTCCTGCATGATGCCGATCAGCATGCCGGCGGCGATGTTGACGAAGGTGATGATGAGGCCGGCAATGGCGTCGCCGCGCACGAATTTGCTGGCGCCGTCCATATTGCCGAAAAAGGCGCTTTCCCCTTCCAGTTCCGCCCGGCGCCGCTTGGCGGTGTCCTCATCGATCAGGCCGGCGGAAAGATCGGCGTCGATGGCCATCTGCTTGCCGGGCATGGCGTCGAGGCTGAAGCGGGCGGCGACTTCGGCGATACGGCCCGAACCCTTGGTGATGACGATGAAATTGACGATCACCAGGATGATGAAGATCACCGTTCCGATGATGAAATTGCCGCGCGTGACGAAATTGCCGAAGGCCTCGATGACGTGGCCGGCGGCGGCGGTGCCAGTATGGCCATCGGAAAGGATGAGGCGTGTGGTGGCCAGACTCAGGCCCAGCCGCAGCATCGTGGCGATGAGCAGCACCGTGGGAAAGGACGAGAATTCCAGCGGCTTCTGGATGAACAGCGCGGTCATCAGGATCATGACCGAGAAGACGATGGATATGGCTAGCAGCAGATCGACCAGCAGCGGCGGCATGGGCACGATCAGGATGACGATCAGCCCCATCACGCCCATGGCCAGCGCGATATCGCCCGAGCGCAGGACGTCGAAGACCGACGCCACAGACGGCAGCTTGAAACCGGCGCGAGTGCTGGTCGGGATATCGGTCATGAGCGGTTCCTAAGCCCGGTTCGCTGTGGCCGGAAAATCATGCCGCGCCCCGCTTTTCGCCAGGTTCGGGCACATGCACGCCCTCATCGGCATATTGATTGAGCTTGTTGCGCAGCGTGCGGATGGAAATGCCCAGGATATTGGCCGCGTGGGTGCGGTTGCCCAATGTATGATCGAGCGTATCGAGGATGAGGTCGCGCTCCACATCGGCGACGGTACGACCCACCAGCGCCCGCGACATGGTCTCGGCCGTCTGGGCCAGTTGGCTGGAAAGGGCGTGGCTGGCGGCCACTTCGGTCAAACCTATGCCGTCTGGCAGCACGATGGCGTCGGGGCCGATGATGTCGCCCGAGGAGAGCAGCACGGCGCGATGAAGGGTGTTCTCCAGCTCGCGCACATTGCCCGGCCAGGGCGCGTTGAGCAGGGCCGCGCGCGCCTCGGGAGACAGCTGGCGCGGCGGCAGGCCGTTGGCCTTGGCGTATTTGGCGACGAAATGCTCGGACAGGGCAGTGATGTCGCCGGGGCGGTCGCGCAGGGCCGGCAGGCGCAGATTGACCACATTGAGGCGGAACAGCAAATCCTCGCGGAAGCTGCCCTCGCGCACCGCTTCGCCCAGATTGCGGTTGGAGGTGGCCAGGATGCGGATATCGACCGGCACCGGCTTGGTGCCGCCCACCCGATCGATGACGCGCTCCTGGATGGCCCGCAGCAGCTTGGCCTGCAGACGCACATCCATCTCGCTGATTTCATCGAGCAGCAGCGTGCCGCCCGAGGCTTCCTCGAACTTGCCGATGCGGCGGGCGATGGCGCCGGTGAAGGCGCCCTTTTCATGACCGAACAGCTCTGATTCCAGCAGCGCCTCGGGAATGGCGGCGCAATTGACCGAAATGAACGGCTTGTTGGCGCGCCGTGAGCGGGCATGGACATATTTGGCGATGACTTCCTTGCCGGTGCCGCTTTCGCCGGTGATGAGGATGGAAGCATCCGAGCCGGCGATCTGGTCGGCCATCTTTACCACCCGCTCCATGGCGGGATCGCGGAACAGGAAATCGGAGCTGTCGCGGGCCACGGCGGCGATGACGGCGGCGATCAACTCGGCATCGGGGGGCAGGGGGATATATTCCTTGGCGCCGGCGCGGATGGCGTTGACGGCGGCCGCCGCATTGGCTTCGACCCCGCAGGCGACCACGGGAATGGCGATGCGTTCGGCTTCGAGCCCGGCGATCAGCCCGGCGATGTCCATTACCACGTCGACCAGCAGCAGGTCGGCACCGCGCCCGGCGCGCAATGCGGCCAGCGCGATCTCGACCGAGGGGGCGTGGGCGACCTTGGCCCCGCCATTCATGGCCATGGTGGTGGCTTCGCTCAGTTGGCCTTCCAGGGCTCCGATGATGAGCAGGCGCATCTTCTTCTCCCTTATTGCGGCTTGATGATTTCGGTCATGGTGACGCCGAGCTTGCTTTCCACCAGCACGATTTCGCCACGGGCGACGAGGCGGTCGTTGACGAAAATCTCCACGGCCTCGCCCACCTGCCGGTCCAGCTCGATGACGGTGCCGGTATCGAGCCGCAAAAGCTCGCTCACCGGCATCTTGGTGCGGCCCAGCACCACCGAAATGCGCACGGGAACGTCGAACACCGCTTCGAGGTCGGCGGCGCTGCGCTCGGTATAGGCTTCCGGCATTTCGGGTTTGTCGGGTGCCAGCATTTCCTCGAAGGAGATGCTTTCCTGCATGGTGATGTCGTCATCGGGTTGGGAGGTGCTCATGACCCGCTCTCCTCTTGGCTGGCCGGACCGCTGCGCGCGGCCAGATAGGCTGAAATCATGTGATCTATATCCCGGGACGTGGCGGCGATGTCGCGCACCAGCCCCCCGTCGACCCATTCGAGCCGGCCATCGCCCAGGCGGATATCGGGGTCGCCCATCACCACCAGCCTTCCGGCAAAGCCGGACGTGTGCCTATGGGCGGTGGCCAGATCGCGGATGGCGTCGGCAATGTCGGGGTGACAGCGTATGACCAGATGCGGAACGCCGTTGAGCGATTGCATGCATTCCCCGATCAGTGCGTCGAGTTCGGTGGTGGGGTAGCGGGCCAGAAGATGCAGGGCCAGCTTGCGGCCGATGCTGGCGGCCAGCTCGATGGCGTCGCGCTGCACCTGGCCGGCCATGGCGTCGAGCGCCGCCGTCATCTCGCTGGTTCGGGCAGCGAGCGTTCCGGCCGCGGCGGCCAGGGTCTGGGCGGCGACGGTGCCGGCGCTGCGCTCGCCGGCGGTCACGCCTTCGGCATAGGCCTGCTCCCGGGCCTGGGCCACGAGCTGGGCGACGAGATCCTCGGGTACGCTGGGCACGACGGGCTCGGGCGCGACCGCTGGCGGCGGCTCGGACCGGGCCAGATCCAGATCGAAGGTGAAGCGGGCGGGACTTGCCATGGATCAGGCCACCATCTGCTCGTCGGCCTTGGACTTGACGATGAGAATCTCGCCCTTGGCGGCCAGGTCCTTGGCGGTGGCGACCATGCGGCCCTGGGCCTCATCCACATCCTTGAGGCGCACCGGCCCCATGACCTCCATGTCGTCCTTGAGCAGCTTGGCGGTGCGGCTCGACATGTTGTTGTAGAAGGTTTCCTTGACCGTGTCGGAAGCGCCCTTGAGCGCCATGGCCAGGTCCTTCTTGTCCATCTTGGTGAGCAGGGTCT
>NZ_JAUCDN010000054.1:0-14231 GCF_034675085.1 Devosia sp. | reverse complement strand
TCGCGCTGCGGGGCAATGCGCTGCGCCAGCGGCGGCGCGACCTGCAGGTGGTCTTCCAGGATCCTTATTCCTCGCTCGATCCGCGCATGAAAATCCACGACGTGATCGCCGAGCCCCTGCGGATTGCCGGCAATTATTCGTCCCGGCGAGTGGATGAATTGCTGGAATATGTGGGTCTGACGCCCGAGGCGGGCCAACGGCGCTCGCCAGAGTTCTCCGGCGGCCAGCGCCAGCGCATCGCGATTGCCCGCTCGCTCGCTCTCAATCCCGACGTGCTCATTCTCGATGAGGCGGTCTCGGCGCTGGATGTGTCCATTCAGGCCCAGGTCATCAACCTGCTGATGACGCTGCAAAAGGAGATGGGGCTCACCTATGTGTTCATTTCGCACGATCTGTCGGTGGTCCGGCATATCTGCGACGATGTCATGGTGATGTATCTTGGCCGCGTCGTCGAAGAGGGGCCCACCGAGGGGGTATTCGACAATCCCTCCCACCCTTATACGCGCGCCCTGCTGGCGGCGATCCCGCAAATCGGCGGCAAGTCCAATGCCGAGGGCCTGATCGCCAAGGGGGAATTGCCCAACCCGATGAACCCGCCCTCCGGCTGCACCTTCCGGACCCGTTGCCCGCTGGCGGCCCCGATCTGCGCCGAAAAGGAGCCGGCCCTGAGCGGCCATGGCCAGCCCGATCACCGCGCCGCCTGCCACTTTGCGCAGGCTTGAGCTTGGTTCGCGGGATGGTGCAGGAATGGGCGGAGGACATCAAATGCCTCCGCCTGCCCATGCCGGCCTATGATGCCGTAAACGCCTGGATCCTGGGCGCTGCGAAGGGCCAGGTCGTCGTCGATACCGGCATGCCCGGACCCGAAACCGCCGCGCTCTGGGATGCCGCGCGCTTTGAGGGGCTGCTGCAAGACCTCGATTCGGTGCTCTGCACCCATGCCCATATCGACCACGTGGGGCAGGTGGGAGCCCTGGTTGCGGGGGGCCGGGTCCCCCTGTTCATGTCGCGACCGGAATATGCGGATGTCGTGCACCTGTCCGGCATGGATGCGCCGACGCGCCGCCGCCGAACGGACGACTTTCTGCTTGAAGGCGGTTTTTCCGCCGGAGGAGCGCTTTCGACCGCGGATTACTCCATTCTGGCGCCATTTCCAGGGACGGTGCGCTTTCTGGAAGATGGCGAGAAGATCACCCTGGCCGGCATCGAATTCGAGGTTCTTGTCGGCGGCGGCCATTCGCGCGCAGCGATCTGCCTGTTTTCCCGCGCGCGAAAGCTGCTGCTGAGCGGGGATCAAATTCTCGCCGGTTCGGGCCCGCAAATTTCCGTCCTGGCGGAACGCGCCGAAGACGACACGCTGGGCGCCTATCTCGCTTTTCTCGACCGCCTCGATGCCCTGCCCGACGATTTGATCGTGCTGCCGGGCCATAGCCGGCCGATCCATGACTTCAAGGCCCAAATCCGCCGTATCCGCGAAGGGCATCATGCTCGTCTGGCGCGCCTGAGCCAGGGCATAGCGGGTGCGATGAGCGCCGCGCAAATGGTGTCGCTGGCCTTCAGCGAGACGACAGCCCGCCGCATGCATGCCAGGCTGCCCTATCTGATGCGAGCCCTTACCAATTTTCTCGTCGCTCGGGGACGACTTTACGCCAGCCGCGAAGATGGGACGCTTGTCTTCTCCAGGCCGGGCTGAAAACGGCGCCGCCTCTCAGGCGGTCACTGCGGCGGCCGGCAAACATTATCTTATGACACTGCCACCAACTGCGGCTTTTGCCCTGGGTGGCCGTTGGGTAGCGTTCTTCGGCGATACTGGCCTGTTCCGGCATCGCGAGGCAAGGAGGGAAGAATGCTGCCAGCGACGAAAATAGTTGCCTGCGCCGCGCCTAGCGTCGGGCGCATCTCATGAGTGGGTTTCGATCGGAAAAATTCCATAGTTTCAGGGCGCTCGCGCCATATCTCCCAAAGAAGGAGGATGGCCGATGGAGGCCTTGACGGACGGAAGCATGCTGGCCGCGGCCGGCAATGCGCTCCTGATGATGCTGCAGTTTGAACGCCTGTTTTTCCTCTTTCTCGGGGTTGTAGTCGGCCTTGCCATCGGATTGCTGCCGGGTATCGGCGGACTGACGGGTTTTGCGCTGCTGGTGCCATTCACCTATACCATGGACCCGGTGGCGGCCCTCGGTATGCTCCTGGGGATGAGTTCGGTTGCTCACACCTCCGACACCCTCCCGGCCGTATTGCTTGGCGTTCCCGGTTCATCGGCCGCTCAGGCCACGGTAATGGACGGCTTCGTCATGGCGAAGAAAGGCGAGGCATCGCGGGCTCTGAGCGCCGCCTACACCGCTTCGCTCATTGGCGGGCTCTTCGGGGCATTGGTGCTGGCTTTCACTATTCCCATCGTGCGCCCGCTGGTGCTTGCGGTGGGCACGCCTGAATTGCTCGCGATCACTACGCTGGGTATTGCCATGGTCGCCTCGCTTTCGGGTAACGCGCCGCTGCGTGGGGTCACCATCGCCTGTTTCGGTATTCTGGTCAGCATGATCGGCGTCGACATGCAGACGGCGACCATGCGCTGGACCGGCACTGTGCTTTACCTGTGGGACGGCGTTCCGCTGATGCCGATCATGCTGGGCATTTTTGCCCTTCCCGAGCTTTGCGATCTCGCCATCCAGCGGACCGCCCTGGCACAGAATGTGCGCTACAAGCCCACCGAAGGGCTATGGGTCGGCGTCCGCGATGCGTTCCGGCATTATTGGCTGGTAATCCGTTGCAGCACCATCGGCGTGCTCATGGGCGCAACGCCCGGTGTCAGCGGCTCGGTGGTCGACTGGATGGCCTATGGCCACGCCCTGCGCAGTGAAAAGGGCGCCAAGGAAACCTTCGGCAAGGGCGACGTGCGAGGCGTCATCGCTCCGGAATCGGCGAACAACGCCCTCAATGGCGGCTCCCTGGTTCCCACATTGGCTTTCGGGATTCCGGCCAGCGCCGGCATGGCGATTTTCCTCGGCGCGATGATGGTGCACGGCTATGTGCCGGGGCCAGAAATGCTCACCAAACACCTCGATGTCACCTATTCGATGGTGTGGAGCATTGCGCTCGCCAATGTGTTCGCGACCATCCTGTGCATCGGGCTGAGCCTCTACCTCGCCCGCATCGCCACGCTGCGTTACACGCTGCTGCTGCCGGCCATCCTGGTCATCGTCTATGTGGGGGCGTTCCAGGGATCGTCCAGTTGGGGGGACCTGTTCGTGCTGCTCGTGTTCGGCCTGATTGGCTGGGCCATGAAGCGGCTGCGCTGGCCCCGCCCGCCGCTGATCCTGGGCCTGGTGCTGGGCGACCTGATCGAGCGCTATTTCGGTCTGTCGGTTCGCCTGTACGGCATGGAATGGCTGCTTCGGCCGGGCGTGATCCTCTTTCTGGGACTGTCGGCGCTTATTCTGTTCAGGCCGTTGCTTTCCGGCCTGCGGCAATCGGGTATCAAGACCTTGATGCCCCGAGGCCGGCCGATATTCAAGCTTGAGGACCTTTTCTACGTCTTCCTGCTGGTGATTGCCGTCGCCATGGTCTGGGCAGCCCAGCCCTGGCCCGCCGCGGCCCGCATCGGACCCACCACCGTGGGCGTGATCATGATCATCGGATGCGGCCTGAGCCTGCTCAATATCGCGATCGCTCGGGGGCGGGTGGCCGCGGGAAAAGAAGAGGGCGACACCGGCCTCTATATGGATATCGCCTCCGAATCCGACGGCATGAGCCGGTCGCTGACCCTGAGGCGCGCTGCCCAGTTCTTCGCCTGGTTCCTGGGCTTCATGGCGTCCATGGCGGTGATCGGCCTCATCCCCACGGTGCCGCTGATGGTGATTGCCTTCATGCGTATCGAGGGACGTGAAAGCTGGAAGCTGTGTATCGGCTATGCGGTGGTGCTGACGGCGTTTATCTATGTCGTCTTCGACCAGTTGATCCATGTGGCCTGGCCGACCACCTATCTGGGCCATGTCCTGCCTGAGCTGGCAAGGTTCGTTCCCTCGATGTGAGGGGCCGGCCTTCGGCATGAATCGAGCGGCCCGCCTGGTAAACAGGCGGGCCGTTTGTTTCCCGTTTCATCTGCCCGTTAAGCAGCTTTGGTCACGAAAAACGGCGCCTCATGGGCGCCGTTAAAAGTATTCCTCTGTGAGATTGGCTATTGGAGCAAAGCCATCAGGCTGGCGATCTCGGTCGTTTCGAAATTCTCCACCGCCGCCCGGATGCGCTGCGAGCGGTCCTGGGAGATGAAGGGGGCGGTGATGGTGGTGAATTTGCTGATAACGGCGTCCGGGCTGAGGCCCCGGTCGGGGAAGGAGTGGCCGGAATCGAACAGGCACTCTTCGGTCAGCACGGTGCCATCGGCGAGCGTGACGGCGATGCGTGCAGGCATGGCGCCGGGTGCGCGCCGGGCGAGGTCTTCGCTCACCTCCATCTGGGTGAGCTCGATCAGCCGGACGATATCCTCATGCTCCCACCGGCGGTCGCGATATTGATGGTCTCCCAGGGCGCCTTCCACCATGGCCACGGCCGGCAGGAAGGTGAAGCTGTGATCTGCCGCTTCGCGACTCCTGGGGTATTGCCGGTGAATCTCGGCCTGCTGCTTGCGGATCATCGGCAGGTCGGCCATCGTCACCACGATGCGGGTGATCTCGCCGAGGCGGTCCTTGATGCGGGTATGCAGGTTCAAAGCCGCTTCCACGGCGGCCTGCGCCGTGCCGATGCAGGCATAGGGCTTGATATTCGAGGTCATGATGAAGGGCGGCTCCGATACGGGCGCCCAAAGCCGTTCGAAATCCAGGGTGGGGTCGAATACCTGGTGCAGGCCGCCCCGATCGTTCAGCACTTCCAGCGGACCGGTCACGCCACGCTCGGCCAACATGGCCGTTTGAACGGCGCTCTGCGCGATCAGCGCATTGGCCAAATTCTTTACCTCCGACAGCTTGCCCCAGCGGACGATGGAGGGGGTGGAGCAGCGCATCGCCCCCATGGCCAGCGCGTTTGCCTGGGTCACCAGGTCGAAGCCGGCCAGTCGGCCATAAATGGCCGCGGCGATCAGCCCCGACACGCTGGTGCCATCCCAGGGCGACACGAAGGGCATGAGGGTGCGCAGGCGCCCGAACATTTCATAGGCCATGGCAATGGCCTCCATCGTCCTGGAGCCGGCAGCGTCCAGATATTCGGCGCAAGCCAGGACTACCGGCATGTTGTCGCTGCAATGGCCGGCGACGGATAGCTTGCCCTCCTTGATGAAATACTGGACGTCGTTGAAATCCAGCGCCCGTACCTGCGTACCGTTCATCAGGATCGCCGAGAGCAGCGAGGTCTTGTCCTTGCGTCCGATGACGGTGCAGCGGGGATTGCCGCCCAACTCATCGATGAGTTCGCCCACCCGCACTGAGGATTCTGCATCGCGCGCGGCAATGGCGACGCCCAGGGCATCAAGGATCAGCAGCTTGATTTGTGCGGCGATGCGAGGCTCGTTCCAGGCCGGGTCGGTTTCGAGCGTCCAGCGCGCCAGCTCCATTATCGGCCTGGATGCTTCCTCATAGCTGATGGCTGTCTTCTCACTCATGCTGGTCCCTTCGGTTCGGTGATGGCCGGGGCTCTTCGCCCCCTGCCGACTAGATCGGAAAATCAAGCCGTTTTCGCAAATCTGATTAGGCTGACCGACCATCGGAAAACCGTCAAACACAGGGCTTAGGCCCAGCTTACCGGTTTTCCGATAGTTCGCCGCAGCAATGGCATTTGTTTGGGCCCGGCGGTTCACGACAAGTATGGCCCCGGCAGGCGCGGCCCCGTGCGGCGCCCCGCCACAAGCGGAAAGGATAGGGACTATGTCGGACAAGATTGAATTGCGGACGCTCCTTGCCGAGAAGGAGTGGAACAGGCCCCTGCGCAGTGGGGCGCTGGCGTCGCGCCGCATTGAATTCGATTTCGTCGACGTGCCCAAGGTCACCGGCCAATTCAAGCCCATGGTGCGCGAACTCGCCTATGATTGCGGCGAGCTGGCCATTGTCACCTTTCTGCAGGCTCGTGCGGCCGGCAAGCCGCTGGTGCTGCTGCCTATCGTCGTCAATGGCGGCTTTCATCACAAGAGCTTCGCTTACAACGTCGCGCGCGGACCGCTGTCGCTCGATGGCCTGGCCGGCAAGCGTATCGGCGTGCGCACCTATTCCCAGACCACCGCCACCTGGGTGCGCGGCATTTTGCAGAACGACTATGGGGCGGACATGGAAGGGGTCACCTGGGTGACCTTCGAGGACGCTCACACCGCCGAATATCGCGACCCCGATAATTGCGAACGGGCCCGGCCCGGTCAGAAGCTGGTGCAGATGCTGCTCGATGGCGAACTCGATGGCGGTGTCATGGGCAGCGACATGCCAGACGATCCGCGCCTGCGCACCCTTATTGCCGACCCCGAGGGTGACGCCGCCGCCTGGGCTCGGAAATACGACGTCTACCCGATCAACCATATGTTCGTGGTCAGCAGGGAACTGTGCGAAAAAGATCCTGAATCCGTGCGTGAAATCCATCGGTTGCTGGTGGCTGCGCGGCAATTGAAGCCGGCCGGCTTTCCCATAGGTTTTGACGGCAATTGGAAGGCACTGGAACTGGTCGGCACCTATGCCTTCCAGCAGCGCCTGATTCCCCAGCCCGTTTCCGTGGACGAATTGTTCGCCGAGGCAGTCGCCGTTCTCGGGCGCTGACTCTCCCTTCCCCATTCCACTGGACCAGACCATGATTATCGATATTCACGGCCATTACACCACTGCCCCCCAGGGCCTGCTCGACTGGCGCGCGCAGCAGATCGCGGGGCTCGATGATCCGCATTATCGCCCCTCTAAGGGCATCCTCGATGTCAGCGACGACGATATTCGCCAATCCATCGAGAACAATCAGCTCAAGGCGCAGCGCGAGCGCCAGACCGATATCACCATTTTCTCGCCCTGGGCCGGCAAGATGGCGCATCACATCGGCAATGCCACCACCAGCGAGCATTGGTCGGCTCATTGCAACGACATGATCCACCGCGTCTGCAAGCTGTTTCCCGAGAACTTCGTCGGCGTCGGTCAACTGCCGCAATCACCCGGCGTCCGGCCGGACAATTGCCGTGCCGAAATGGAGCGCTGCGTCAACGAACTGGGTTTTGTCGGCTTCAATCTCAATCCCGACCCTACCGGAGGCTATTGGACCGATCCGCCGTTGACCGATCGCTGGTGGTATCCGCTTTATGAAAAACTGGTGGAGCTGGATGTGCCCGCCATGGTACATGTGGCGGCCTCCTGCAATCCCAATTTCCACGGCACAGGTGCCCATTACCTGGCGGCAGACACCGCCGCGTTCATGCAGTTGCTGACCTCCAGCCTGTTCAGGGATTTTCCGACTCTCAAGCTCATCATCCCGCATGGCGGGGGAGCGGTGCCCTATCACTGGGGACGGTATCGCGGCATCGCGCAGGACATGAACCTGCCGCCGCTGCCGGAGCTGCTGCTCAACAATGTATTTTTCGACACCTGCGTCTATCACCAGCCCGGCATCTCGCTGTTGACCGAAGTCATCCCGGTCAAGAACGTGCTGTTCGCCTCCGAGATGATCGGCGCCGTTCTCGGCATCGATCCGGAAACCGGCCATCACTACGACGATACCAAGCGGTACGTCGATGGAGTCGACTGGCTCAGCGACGCCGACCGGCATCTCATTTTCGAGGGCAATGCCCGCCGGGTCTATCCGCGCCTCGATGCGCAGCTCCGGGCAAGGGGGCTCTAGACATGGCCACGCTTCCCCGTCTCAACGGCATCATCCGTGCGCTCGAATCGGGCCAGCCGGCCTTCAGCAGCTTCGTCGCCCCCGATATCGGCAGCGCCCTCGCCGCCAGCACCTCTTCCTATGACGGCATCATCTTCGAGACTGAGCACAATCACTACGACATCGCGGGGCTGCGCGATGCGTTCCAGTATCTGCTTAATCGTGCCCAGATCGCGGCGTCGGGCTCGCTGGCGCCCGGCGTCACCCCGCTGGTGCGTATTCCTCCCAATGGCGGGGAAATGAACCAGTTTCTCGCCAAGCAGGTGCTCGACATCGGCGCCTATGGTGTCGTCTGGCCTCACATCAGCAATGCCGAGCAGGCCTATAATGCGGTCGGCGCCTGCCGCTATCCGCGCCCCCAGTCCAGCCCGCGTTTCGAGCCGGTCGGCATGCGCGGCGATGGACCTGGCCGGGCGCTGACTTATTGGGGCCTCGGCCGCCAGCAATATTACGCTCGGGCGGACGTCTGGCCACTGGCGCCGGAGGGCGAGATTTTCGTCATGCTCATGATCGAGGATGTCGAGGGACTCAATAATATCGACGATATCCTTGGCCGGGTGGATGGTATCGGTGCGGTGCTGATCGGGGAGGGCGATCTGAGCCAGGAACTGGGCCACCCGCGGGAATATGAGCATCCGCTGGTTCTCAAGGCCATGGCTCATATCGTTGCGGCCTGCAAGAGGCACGACGTGGTCGTGGGCCATCCCCATGTCGGCACACATAATGTCGAGCGGGTGCTGGATGAAGGCTATCGTTTCCTCATGACCGCGCCCGAATCGGTCGATCCGGCCCTGGTGCTGGGGCGCAGACTGGCAGGGCGATGAATGAGGGGCCGGTCGGTTACCGGCTCCGGCCCTGACGGCGCTTTTTATGTTGCGACAAGCGCTCGCTGGCCTGCTGGCGCAGGAATTGCAGGAATTCCTGCTGCAACCGTGTCGGTATCCAGCCCTTGCGAAGGGTGACCCCGATGGGCGCCGCCGGCTCGTCGATGACATAGTTTAGGGCGACCAGCGGATTTCCCAGGCGTTCCTCCAGCATCAGCTCCGAGCGGGTCAGGATGGCCATGCGGTTGCCGCTGGCGAGAAAGGCGAAGATCGTCGGCAGGGAGTGGGTTTCGATGGAATAATGCGCCGGCGCTCCATCCAGCAGCCGATTGACGATAGTCCGGCGATGGGCATCGCCGTGGGACATGATCCATTCCGACGTCACCAGATCGTCCAGCGTCACGTTCTGCTGACCGGCTAGGGGATGCTGGTGGCCCACGGCGATGACATAAGGATCATAGCCGAGGATTTCCTCGACCACGTCATCGACCGGCGGGGGGTTTTTCAGCAGCCCGACCAGGAAGTCGATCGAGCCTGAGCGCAGTTTGCCCAGCATCACGTCGTAGGAGCCGCTGAACAGGCTGACCTTGATGCGAGGATAGAGCGGCACGAACACGCTGAGCTCGTTGGCGATGAAGTGGCTGCCCGCCAGCATCAGGGCGCCCAGCAGCAGCCGGCCCTGCAACATGCCCTTGTGAAAGCGGATTTCCTGTTCGGCCGCCTCGAGTTCCTTGACCGCCAACTGCAAATTGGCGGCCAGCCGCGTGCCCGCCTCGTTGGTGGTCGCGCCCTGCGCCGTATTCCGGAACAGGCGTCGCCCGATATGCTGCTCGAGGCTGCGGGCGGACCGGTGCAGCGAGGTGATGGAAACCCCGGCATGACGCGCCGCCTGCGCGAAGGAGGTGTAGTCATTGACGGCGATCAGTGCCAGGATTTGCGATTTTGTGATCCTCCGGGCGATTGCCGCCGCCCCCGAGGGCAGCACCGAATCCTCCCCAAGTGCTTCCTGCACCGCATCGTCCATTCGGCTGAAGCAGGCTTCGGCGCGCTGGTGGAGGATTTCCCCCATCTCGGTGAGATATGAACCAGTGCGCTTGCGGGAGAACAGGGCCACATCCAGCTCCGCCTCCAGATTCTGCACCGCCTGAGTCACCGCCGATTGCGACCGCCGCAAGGTTTCCGAGGCTCGGGAAATGCTGCCCAGGCGAGCCGTTTCGCTGAAGGCGCGCAATTGGGTGAGGCTGGGAAAGAAGTAGCGCTGCGGGCTTTCCGCCCCTGCCTCGGCGCCGTTTGTCTTTCCGCCCATTGTCTCAGTTCCTCATAGGGGTGAAGGCCTGCCCGAGAGTGCTCCTTCCCTGTGCTTTTGAAAGCGGCGGCCATTGGCCGGAAGCGTGGTTGAACTAGACCATGGAAGGAAGGCTCCGATCAAGGCACGGGCCGGACCGCCCGGCGCCGATGATTGACAACTTATGGAACCAGACATTCATGCGATGAGAAGGGGCCGGGGCCGGCGTCTACGATGCGGCGTAGTTTTCGCCATTCAGGACTCGGCATGATGAACAGCCCGATTATCGACATCCATCCGCATGTGGTTTCGCCCGACACGGATCGTTATCCCGTCACGCCGCTTCTCGGCGTCCGCTCGGATTGGTCGCATAAGCGTTCGGTAACCGTCGAAACGCTGGTCGAAAGCATGGACGCCGCCGGGGTGGAGCGGGCCGCCGTAGTACACTCATCGACCACCTATGGCTTCGATTGCAGCTATCTGGCCGATTCGGTTGAGCGGTTCTCGGACCGGCTGACCGGCGTTTTCTCGGTCAACGTGCTCGAGCCCGATGCCCCCTCGAACATGCGGCGATGGGTTTCGCGAGGATGCACCGGCATGCGCATCTTCGTTCGCGGCAGCACTATCAAGGATCCGTGGCTCGCGATCGATGATCCGCGCATTTTTCCCTGCTATCAGCTGGCGGGCGAGCTGGGCCTCTCTGTGGCCAATAACGTCACGGAGGCGTCTTTCGATCAGCTCGAGAATTTGCTGACGCGCTTTCCCGGTGTCAATTTCATCCTCGATCATCTGGGCAGCGTCGATTTTAGCGATGGCCCACCCTACAACAAGGCCAATCCGCTCTGGCGATTGGCCCGCTTCCCCAATCTTTTTCTCAAGATCGCAACCCGTAATTTCCGCGAAGCGGCCGAAGGCAGCTCGACCGCGCAACAGGTATGCGAGCGCCTGGTGTCCGAATTCGGTGCTGATCGTATCGCCTGGGGGTCGAATTTCCCGGCCACCGCCGGCAGCCTCGGCGAATTGCTCGATGTGGCCCGCCAGAGTCTCTCCTCGCTTTCAGAAGGCGACAGGGCGTGGATTCTGGGCCGCACGGCCCTGCGGCTCTTTCCATCCCTGGCCTGAGCTTCGCGCCGGAGGTCGCCTCGGCCTCCGGCATCTTCATACCGCCAGATTCTCTCCGGGCGGCAGGGTTTGTCGCTCCAATGCCGGAAAAACCATGACATTGCAGCCCAAAGGCCCCCCGCTTACGCAAGACAACGAAACCCTGCCATTGCGGCCCTCGCACAGAAGCGACATTTTCTGGCTCTGCCTCAGGATCGGAGCGCTCAGTTTCGGCGGAGCGGTCGTCGCATGGCTGAACCGGGAAATGGTACAGCGGCGCCGCTGGATGTCGGATAACGATTTCTTCAAGGACCTGTCGGCGGCCCGCATGCTGCCGGGAACCACCGCCGCCAATATCGTCGCCTTTCTGGGCTATCGCCTGCATGGTGTGCGGGGGGCGGTGATCGGTCTGGTAGGTCTGTTGATCGGGCCGCTGCTCATCACCCTGTTGATTGCCTATGGCTATGATCACCTCAAGGGTCCCATCTTCGATGGGGCGCTCGAAGGAGGCGCCGCCGCCGCCATCGGCCCTTTCGCGCAACTGGCCCTCAGGAGCGTCGGCAATGCGGGCTTCGCCTGGTATGCGCTGGTAGTGATGGCGGGTTGCGCCGGCGCCGCGATTGCCGGCATGACCCTGGTCGGCACCGTCGTTTGCGGCATTCTTGTGAGCTTCACGCTTGTCAGCCGGTTCGGAGGCGAGAATGCCTGACCGCTTCGCCCTGCTAACCGATCTTGCAGCCGTTTTTACCCCGCTATCGCTCACCGCATTCGGTGGCGGTATGGCCGTGATCTCGGAAATCCGCAATCAGACCGTGGATATGCATGCCTGGGTCAGCCCGGCGCAGTTTCTTGCCCTGTTCGCCATTGCGCGCGGCGCGCCAGGGCCGGGTTCGATGATGCTTGCCACCATGATCGGCTGGCAGGTCATGGGGCCCTGGGGCGCGGTTGTGGCGACGCTGGCGATGTTCCTGCCCTCCACCGCCTTTTCCATTGGGGTGGCCGTGGCCTGGAAGCGTTATCGCGATCGTCTCTTCGTCAAACGCCTGGAAAGGGCGCTGCTGCCCATCGGGGCGGGATTGCTGCTGGCCGGCCTGGCCAGTCTGATCCGGCTTACATCGGTGAGTTGGGTGCTACTGGCCATCGCTCTCATGTCCTCGGTGGTCTGCATCCTGCGCCCCTCCATCCATCCTATGGGCGTTATCGGCGTGGGCGCGCTCATCAATCTGGGAGCGATGCTGCTGCCATGATGAAAGCCCTCCGGCTGCTGGACCGGAGGGCTTTCGCTTTTCAGAGAGGACCGGGAAGGCCGACTATTCGGCTTTCAGCAGATTAGCGACATCGACGATCACCGATTCCGGAGTTTCATAGAGACTGTCGATGATGCGCTTGACCTCGTCGCCGGAGATGGGGTCCACCGTCGATTGCATCTTCGCCATCAGGGCCAGGAATTCGGGGTCGGCCGCGGCGTCATCGAAAGCCTTTTTGAGCGCTTCCAGCCGGTCGGCCGGCACCTTGCTGGAGACCGCGAGCGGGCGTGAGGCTTCCAAAGGGGCGAGCATGAAATTGGCCAGGGCGAGCACGGCCGGATCGTCCGAAAACTCCATGATGTTGGGCACGTCCGGCAAAATATCGCTGCGCTCCACGCCGAGTTGCATCGGCACCTTTATCGTGCCGTCGGCAAACCAGGCCGCTTCATTGCCCGAGGTGAGGTTGTTGTCGGTCACCAGGCGGCCCTTCACCTCGCCGCGTTCAATGGCCAGCGCCAGCGCCTCGTTGCCCTCATAGCCGGCGACGATATCGAACTTGGTGCCGAAATAGTCGTTCATCATCGCCGCAAGCGTGCGGTTCTCGTTGGCAAAGCCGGTTGCGCCGATCCGCACCGGCGTGGTGAACAGGTCTTCGGCATTCTCGATCGGAGCGTCGTTCCAGAGAATGACGGTATATTTTTCCTTGGCCAGGCTCCCCAGCCAGCTCACCTCTCGCGGATCGAAGGTGGTGCTGTCCTTGTTGATGAGGGGCAGGTAGAAATTATTGCGTTGAAGCAGAGCGACGTTGAGGCCGTCGGCCGGCAGCGTGTTTTGCAGTTGAACGGCAGTGACCATACCGCCCGCTCCGGGCTGGTTGGTCACCACGATCTTGGGGCTGCCCGGCAGGTGGCGGGCAAAATAGGGCGCAAAGGAGCGCGCGAAGAAGTCCGCCGCGCCCCCCGGAGCCGCCGACACGATCAGGTTGACCGTGTTGGCGCCGTAAAACTCTTCAGCCGTCTGCGCCTGTGCTCCCGCGATGGTTGCGGAGGCCAGCCCCACGGCCAGGCTAGTTGCCTTGAGGAACTTGTTGATGTGCATATTCTCTCCCTTGGTGTCCCGATAGCAGTCTTGAGCTCGAGGCGATCCGAACGAACTGGCCGGCGGTCGCCTATGTTCTTCAGCGCTTGCCGCCGACGCAACCTCGTCCGGTGCAGCGCATGTTCCAGACTGACCTATCCGCGCAGGCCTGAGAACGCAGCGGACGAGAATCTGATGATGCTTGCCGCTCTTCCGATGTAACCGCAAAGCCAGCACCGGATCGTCCCGCGCCGCCGCGAAAATCCGATGGCCCCCCGCAGCGATCCGATTATCCGGAAGGGCGCGTCGCCTCTAGGGTGCGCCGAAGTTCAGGGCGGCAAAAAGGCGGGAGCAGATGGCTTCGAAATACACGATTTCCATACGCAGCAACGGGCAAACTGCGGCCCTCAAAAAGGGTGATGTCACTGTTCCAGGCGTCGGGCTCGAATTTGTCGAGGTGGTTCCCCAGATCGTCGCCTTTCGGCGCATGGTGCGCGCGCTGGAATTCGATATCTGTGAACTGGCTTCCACCACTTATTTCATTGCCCGCAATCATGGGCGCAGGTTCAAGGCGATCCCCATATTCTTCGGCCGCCAGTTCCACCATTCCGGTATTAGGGTGCGGCCCGACGCCGGTATCGAATCCCCGCGTGACCTGGAGGGGCGCGATGTTGGCGTGCGCGCCTATTCCGTCACCACCGGCGTTTGGACGCGCGGGGTCTTGCAGGATGAGTTCGGGCTCGATGCCTCCCGTGTGCGCTGGCACGTCAACGACGAAGAACACGTCGAGGAACTGGTGCTTCCCCCAAATGTCGTGCGGTGCCCGCCGGGCACTTCCCTTGCAGAGAAAATGCAGCGTGGCGAGGGGGT
>NZ_JAUCDN010000053.1:0-14240 GCF_034675085.1 Devosia sp. | reverse complement strand
CGTTGCGCAGCTTGGTGGTGCATTCCTCGAACAGCTGCCGCACCACGGAGAATTGGCCGCTGGCCGCTGCGTCATACATCAGCGCGCGATGGGCGCCCTCATGATAGGGATCGACCTGCAACAGGCGCGAGGCGCAAAAGTGGCGTTCATGCGCGGACAGAGGGCTGTCAGGCAGCACCGCCTGGGAAATGGCGCTGACGAAATCGTGGTGCATTGCCGAGCGTTGATAGGCCAACCATTCCTCGAAGCCCTCACCGACGCTGCCAGCGGAGGCGAGCAGATCGCCGTTATAGATCGCGCACATGCGCACCCAGCCCTGTGGGGTCGGGTCGGTAACCAGTCCAACGAACTCCGCCAGATCGAAATAGATCGCCTGGTCCCGATTGAGCCACGCCATGTGCGTGTCGGTGGCCAATAGCTGGAAACCGTTCTCGTCCTGGAATTTCCGGATACGAACGATCGTCTGGCGGATATCGGCGCTGGCCTGTTCCGAGCCGTTGTCGGACCAGATCAGATTGCCAATTCGCCGGCGCAATACTGGCTTGCCGCGCCCTTCGAGCAGGATATAGGTCAGCATGCGTAGAAAATTCTGCGGATGGCTGATGACCCGGCCGGAGGAGGAGACATAACAGTCTCCAAAAGTCAGAATCGATATTTTAGCTGTCGGAGCGTCTAAGGTGTACATGGAAATCCACCTGAAAAGCAGGCCGTCCCCCAGGATCGCTAGGTGGGCGTCCCCGGCAGGTGCGTGAGCTATAAACACTTGGCGGGGAGCGACCTGAGGTCGTAGTTGCCCTTGGGGGTTAATACAGTACGGCAAAAATTGCCCGTGGAAGAATCAATTTTAGCGGCGTTGCGGCGCCTGGGCGCTTAGCTCTGCCAACCGCTCGAAGAAATATCAGATATTGGGAGGGGGGATCGGCCGCGCCATAGCCGCGCCCGCCGGGGAGGGCTCATAGCTCGGGCGGCGGTCGAAGGAGCGGAACACCGCGGCTGCCTGGGTCCGGTTGTGGACCTTGAGCTTGCGGATGATGTTGTGCACATGCACTTTTACGGTGTGTTCCGACAAATCCATCTTGGCGGCGATGATCTTGTTCTGAAGGCCGTCGGACATCAGTTCGAGAACTTCGGCCTCGCGGCTGGAGAGGACGCCGGCCGAATCCGTGTCGGCCTGCCGATCTGCGCCCAGATGCTGGTTGCGCCGGGTCAGGAAACCCCGGGCGGCTGATCGGGGGCTGAGCGTGCTAGGAAAATATTCGCCCCCATTCAGCAAAAGCCATACCGCTGCCAGCCAGATATTGATCTGGAGGTTGAACGGCACCAGGCCCTGGATGGCGCGCTCGGCGACCACGGCGCGCAACGCCGGGTCTTCGTTCCAGCCGCTTTCGATCATCAGTGCGATGGGCGAATGCGGATAGCGCTCGCGGCATTGCGAAATGATGGTCGAGATGCTGCGAAACGCAAACGCATCGATGAGGATAAGCCGTGGCGCATTCTGGCCGGGCTCGTCATCGGGCAATTGATTGGACAATGTCACGCCGACTCGTGGGAAACACTGCTGGGCAGCGTTCAATAGACTTTGGAAGGTCACGCCGGTGTCGGCGAGGATCAGTATCCCGTCGCGACCTTCTGCGTCCTGCGAAGGACTTGTATGCCAGATGGCATAAATTCCCTGTTCGTGTTCGAGGCTTCTCATTTCCGACATCTTGGTCCTCTAGCTGATGGACTAGATAGAATTGTTTCACCAAACGGACTTACTGAACATAGGTCGCGTGACAGCGCCGTGACTCAATTGCCCTGTCCGGAGCTATCTGCATCGCCCCCAAGCTTAAATCGCCCTGGCCCGTTAGCTCGAACTGACGGCGCGGGTGGCACTCCCCATGCGCTAGGATGTCGCTTTCCCTGATATTGCGGGGCGGGCAAGAGGCGCAGCATGACATCACCCTTCTTCATGCTGGCGCGGCTGCGCGTCGTAAAGGACAAGCTGGCATGGGGGCTACGCGTGGTCGGGCCATGGGCGGCGCTGCGTGGCGCGGGGCGGCTTTCCCGCCTCTGGCTGAGCCGGCCCGCGCGCGCCGAAGTGCATCTGCGTTCCGGGCCGATTCTGGAATTCGATTATCCGCACCAGTTTCCTCCGACGCTGATGCTGTTCGGCGACTTCATCGATCCTGAATTCGCCTTCCTTGCGCGGATTGCCAGACCGCATTGGCGTATCATCGATGTGGGCGCTGCTATTGGACAATTCTCGATGTTTTCGGCGGTCTGTCTGCCGGATGCAACGATCCACGCTTTCGAGCCCAGCGGAGCCAATGTCGCTACCCTGCATCGCAATATCGCCCGCAACGGCGTGGGTGGCCGTGTGTTCGTGCATCAGGGGGCGCTTTCCAACCGGCGCGAAACGGCGCGGTTTACCACGGCGCCAAAAAACTGGATGAGCCAGCTCAGCGATGCGTATGGCGAGGATGGACCGGGCGAGCTTGTTCCCGTCGATACGCTCGCGGCGGCGCTGCCGCGCCTCGGGCTCGATCACGTGGAAGTGCTCAAGATCAATGTGGCCGGATTTGAACCCTCCGTGCTGGAGGGCGCCCTGCCGTGCCTGGCGGCGGGGAAGGTGGATGTGCTGATCCTGCTGCTGGGGGTGCCCTCGCTGGTGCATTACGCGGCTCTGGCGGGGCTGGGCTATCGTTTCTTTTATTATCATCCCGAACAGCAGACGCTGTTCGAGGTCACCCGTTTCGATGCGGATTCGGTTTTGGCGCATCGACCCTGGCCGGCCCGTCACATCATTGCCATTCGGGATGCGGCGCTCGATGCCCTGGTGGCGGAACGGGTCGCTGTGCGGCCGCTCGACATGCGACTGGCCACACCGATGCCGGGAAGAACCGGCGGCGAGCCTGTGAGGCCGCCGCCGATGGGTTCGGTGACTAGAGGATAAAGTCGCCCTGACCGAGGTGAATCTGGCCGGTCAACTCGATCTCGAAGTCATGGATGCCGTCGCCATTGACGTCACCCTGGACGATCGTGCGGTTCTGCCCCGCCTCGATCCGCCAGGCCAGTTCACCGGCCTTGTGCGAGAAGGACTGATTGTCCCCGCTCAGGAAGGTGAAGGCCTGATCGCCCGAAACGCGGGTATTGGCGTCGATTGCCGACAGATCGATCTTGTCCTGTCCCGGCTTGAAGTCGGTGATGACGTCGCGGGTGCGGGCAGTGGTGCCCATTTCGGCAACGCTCTTGAACAGGAACGTGTCGGCCCCGGCCCCGCCCGTCATGACATCGCGCCCCATGCCGCCATAGATGACGTCATTGCCGCCGCCGCCATTCAAGGTGTCGTCGCCGGCCTTTCCATCGAGGAACTCATTGGCCGAAGTGCCGGTAATGCGATCAGCCTTGGCCGTGCCGGAGAGGGTCTTGGTGGCATCCTCGAGCGGAGGCGTGGTCGTGGGAGGCGTCACGGTACCGCCATTGCCGGGCTGCGAAGGCTGGCTCGCAGTGCCGACGCCGATGAAGTCGCTGGCCCTGAGGGAGATGGTCCCGGTCAGTTCCAGCTCAAAATCGTGCTTGCCGTCGCCGTCCAGGTCCCCCTGCACGATGGTGCGGTTATTGGCGGCGTCGGTGCGCCAGGCGATTTCGCCGGCGGTCTTGGTGAAGCTGCCATTATTGGCTTCGATGAAGGTAAAGGCCTGATGGCCGGCCAGCTTGGTGTTGGCATCCATTGCCGAGAGATCGATCTTGTCTTCACCCTGGGTGAAGTCCGTGATCACGTCGCGGGCGCCGGGCCGGTCGCCGATTTCGGCTGCAGAGCGGAACACGAAGGTGTCCTTGCCCGCACCGCCCGTCAGGATGTCGTAGCCCAGGCCGCCAATGATGGTGTCGTTGCCGGCCCCGCCATTGATGGTGTCGTTGCCGCCCTTGCCGTCAATGACATTGTCCTTGGCGTCGCCAGTCAGGCGGTCGGCGCCTTCGGTGGCGCCGTTCGAGGTGGGAGGAGTGCCCGGATCGGTGACCGGCGGGGTTACCTGGGGCGGGACGGCTTCGGGCGTGCCGGACCCGTTCAGGGTTTCGACCAGCGCCAAGCCGTCGCGCACATTGCCCGTATAGGTAGGCGAAGTGCTGTTGGCATTCAGGTCGCCCCAATGGCCGCCACCGACATGGTTGTTGGTGATGGTGATGCCGGTCATCTTGCCGCCATTGAACTGGCCGTCCGAATAGATGGTGTAACCACCCCCGACCAGCAGATTATCGGTGACCAGGATATTGGTGACAGGGCCGAAATAATTGTCGATCATCAGCGCGGCGGTCTGGGTGTGATCGTTGATGACGGTGTTGTGGCGCACGATGGTATCGGTCTGGCCGCCATCGATCTGGATGCCGTCATAATGGGGCGAGCCCGAGGCTTTGAGATCGTGGATATAGTTCCCCTCGATCACCGTGCCCTTGCCCTGGCCGATATTCAGGCCATTTTCGACATTGTAGATATTGTTGCGCAGGAACGTACCGGCGCCGGTGATGCCGCTGCTGCCTTCGTTGTTCGTGCCGACACCGTCGATGGTGCAGTCCTGCACCACCGCGCCGGATACACCGGCCTTGATCTGTACCACCGAAAAGCTGTTCGAGGTGATCTTGCAGTTCTCGACGGTGACGTTGTCGGCGCCGATATAGACGGTGCCCCTGATATCCAGTCCCGAGATCACCGTGCCCGGTTTGGTGATAACGATGTCTCCAGAAGGGAGCAGCGTTATGCCGTCACGTACGCCGGTATTGGTTGCATCTGGCCATCCAGCCATCTGTTCATCCTTGAGTTGATAAATGAGCCTCCTTCTTGCCGGGCAAATCGGGCCACCGAGCGTTCGGATTTATCAAAAGAGCGACGAAATCGCCCCGTTTCTGCCCAATTCGTCGGCCCGAAAGAAGGTCGTTGCCGCTAAGTATTTGAATAATAAACGCGAATCAAAGATCGATTCGCCCCACAGACTTACTCTCTTTTTCGTGAGATGTGCGCATTTTATCAGAAAGAGCGAGATTTTGTGTCCGATCTACAACACATAGGTAAGTTGGTGGGCGAATTTGTCGCACTAACTAGCTCTTTTGTATTATTTTTCGACTCGCTCCATAGATCGTTTGATTTAAATCATTTGCCCTGCTCGCTAAATTCTGCCGATTGCGTTGCCGCATTACGGTTGCGACACCCGGAGGCAGACGCTGCAGCAGGGTGAGTGGGGTGGCCGAGGACACAATTGAGCGGAACCGGGGCGAATCGCGCTATGGCGAGATTCTCAAGTCGACATCCCTGATCGGCGCCTCGTCGGTGATCAATATCGCGATGTCGATCCTGCGGCTGAAGGTTCTGGCCATCTTTCTCGGCCCGGCCGGCATCGGCCTGTTCGGGCTCTACAACGTCATCACCGACCTAACCGCCAATTTGGTGGGGCTGGGCGTACAGTCGAGCGGGGTGCGGCAGGTTGCGGTAGCGATGGCGAGCGGCGATGTTGGCAAGGTCGCGCGTATCTCTCGGGTCTTGACCCTGACCTCGCTGGTGCTGGGAATTGTCGGAGCGCTGGCGCTGCTGGTTCTGGCCGTGCCGATTTCCACCTTGAGCTTCGGTACCGAGGCGCGGGCGTCGGCGGTAATGCTGTTGGGGCTGGCCGTATTGCTGCGGATCCTGGCGGGCGCGCCAACCGCGATCATCCAGGGTAATCGGCGGATTGGCGATTTGGCGCGGATGACTGTCGCGGGCGCCCTGCTCAATACCCTTGCCGCCGTTCCGCTGATCTATTTCTTCGGTGAGGCGGGGGTGGTGCCGTCGTTGATCGCGGTGGCGCTGACCTCGTGGATTGCCGCGCACTGGTATTGCCGCAAGATAAGATTGCCCAGGGTTACGCTGACGCTGGCCCAGTTTACCGCCGAAACGCGTTTTCTGCTCAAGCTCGGTTTCTCATTCATGGCCAGCGGGCTGCTGACGGCGGGCGCGGCCTTTATCATCCGTATCCTGGTGGTGCAGCATGACGGCGTGGCCGCAGCCGGAAATTACCAGGCCGCGTGGTCGCTGGGGGGTATCTATGTGGGATTTATTCTACAGGCTATGGGTACCGATTTTTACCCGCGTCTCTCGGCGGTGAGTGCCGATGACGCGGCCTGTAACCGTGCCGTAAATGAGCAGGCCCGGGTCAGCATCCTCTTGGCCGGGCCGGGGTTGCTGGCGACGCTGGCGTTGTCGCCCCTGGTGATGGCGATGTTCTATTCGACCCAGTTTGCCGACGCGGTGCCAGTGCTGCGCTGGTTTTGCCTGGGCATGCTGCTTCGCGTCGTCGCCTGGCCAATGGGCTTCATTATCCTGGCCAAGGGCGCGCAGTGGGTTTTTTTCTGGACGGAAGTGGCCGCCACCGTGGTCCATGTCGGGTTGGCCTGGCTGTTGCTCAAGGTGATGGGGCTCAGTGGAGCCGGTATCGCCTTTGCCGGACTCTATGTCTGGCACGGCGTGCTGATCTATTTTCTGGTGCGGCGGATCAGCGGCTTTACCTGGTCGCGCGACAATCTGATGCTGGCGGCGCTGTTTGTCGGGCTGACAATCACGGTGCTGGCAGCTGTCGAGCTACTGCCGTTCTGGCCGGGGATGGCGGTGGCGCTCGCCGGCACGGCGCTGGGCTGCGGGTTCTCGCTGGCGCTGTTGGTCAGGCTGGTGCCGCAGCACTGGCTGCCGGCGCGGCTGCGCAAGCTGATGGATGCGCTGGCAAGGCCGTTGGCGGCTAAAGCGCAGGCTCGGGAACGCGGCTGAGCACCTGGCTCAGGGCGTTGGCGACGAAATTGACGTCTTCGTCGCTCATTTGCGCAAAGAGTGGCAGCATGATCGTCCGGGCCTGCGCCCGCTCCGAATTTGAAAGGGCAGTGCTGCGATAGGCGCCATGGCCTTCATAAGCCGGCTCCAGATGCGTGTTCATCACACCGCGCCGGGTCGAGACACCCAGATCGAGCAGCGCCTGCATCACGCTGAGTTGATCGGCTCGGGGCGGCAGCGTCACGCAATAGCTTTGCCAATTGCTTCGGGCCCAGCCCGGCTCGACCGGCGGGCGCAATCCTTCGATGCGCCCCAGAAGCGTTGTATAGAGCGTGGCGAGCCGGCGGCGGGCGGCGATGATTTCGGGCAGGCGTTCCAACTGCACTCGGCCGATGGCGGCCTGCAGATCGGTCATGCGGTAGTTATAGCCGATTTCGTCATAGCTCTCGAAGATCACCTGACGCGAACCGTGACGCACGGTATCGGGCACGCTCATGCCATGCTGGCGCAGCAGCCGGAATTTTCGGTCATATTCGGGATTGGCCGTGGTCAGCATGCCGCCATCGCCGGTGGTGAACACCTTGCGCGGATGGAAGGAAAAACAGGCGATATCGCCATGCGGCCGCCCGATCCGCTCCCAATGCCCGTTTCTGCGGATTTCGCTGCCGATAGCGCAGGCGGCGTCCTCAATAATAATCAGCCCATGCTGACGCCCGATCTCGACCATCCGCGCCATATCGCAGGGCATGCCGAGCTGGTGCACACAGATGATCGCCTTTGTGTGCGAGGTGATCGCGGCCAGGATGCGATCGGGATCGATATTGAAGCCATCCGGCTCGATATCGACGAAGACCGGAACCGCGCCGCAATAGTGGATGGCATTGGTGGTGGCAATGAAGGAATGGCTGACGGTGATGACCTCATCGCCCGCACGGACTCCGGCAGCCAGTAACGCCAGATGCAGCGCCGTGGTGCAGTTGGACACCGCGCAGGCATGGGGTGCGCCGACATAAGCGGCGAACTCGGCTTCGAACTGGGCGACTTCGGGGCCCTGCGTCACCCAGCCGGACAGGATGACCCGGCGGGCGGCATCGGCTTCGCGCTCACCCAGCACCGGCTTGGCAATCGGCAGCGAATGGGGCAGCGTGCTCATGCCACATTGCTCCTCTCGCCGGTGCGGGTGCCCCGCCACCAGGTCACAAGATCGCGCAAGCCGTCTTCAATGGCGATTTCAGCCCGAAAGCCGAGACGGCTCGCCGCCTTCCCGGTGGAAGCGAGGCGCCGTGCCACCGGATTGACCTTGCGCGCCGGCTCGTGGATCGGGGACAGGGACGAGCCCATCACCCGCAACAATATCTGGGCGAGATCATTGAGGCTGGTCTCGCTGCCGCTGGCGACGTTGAACACCTCGTCGGAAATATCGGCACCGGCAGCCAGGATATTGGCGCGGGCGATGTCGGCCACATGTACGAAATCCATGGTCTGGCTGCCATCGCCCATGATGATCGGCGGCAGCCCGGCGGCGATCCGTTCCATCCAGCGGATCAGCACTTCGGTATAGGCGCCATAGACGTCCATGCGCGGGCCATAGACGTTGAAATAGCGCAGCGCCACATAGCGCAGGCCATACATTTCGTTGAAGCTGCGCAACAAGCCCTCATTATAGGTCTTGGCGGCGCCGTAGATGGTGCGGTTGTTATAGGGGTGATGGGTTTCGGCGGTGGGGAAAATGTCGGCCGCGCCCAGCACCGAGGCGGAGGACGCGGCAACGACTTTTTCTACTCTGGCGGCCACCGCCGCCTCGAGCACGTTGAAGGTACCGGTGGCCAATACGTCGTGGGCGAGGCGCGGATCCTCGGCGCATTGGGTGATGCGGATGGCGGCCTGGTGGAACACCAGGTCGACCCCGCGCATGGTGGCGGCCAGAAGCGCGATGTCGCGGATATCGCCATGCACGATCGTCAGCTGCATCGTCGCCTGCGCCCGGGCCAGGTTCTCCATGCGGCCACGTACGAAATTGTCAAAGACGATAATCTCGGCCGGCGCTCCTTGCGTCAGCAGATCGACAATATGTGAGCCGATCAGCCCGGCCCCTCCGGTGATGAGAACCCGCTTGCCGTCCATGACACATTCTCCTTGACTTGATGGGCGCGTCAGTCGTTGTCGGTGCGCCAGCGAAGCACCCGAGCCGGCACGCCCGCCGCGATGGCGTATGGGGGAATATCGGCGGTCACCACTGCGCCTGCGCCAATGATGGCGCCCTCGCCGATGGTGACGCCGGGCAGTATGGTGGCATTGGTGCCGATATCGGCGCCGGCGCCGATGCGGACCGGCCTGATATCAAGATCAGTGGCGATGACCGGCAGCGACATGGGGTGGCCGGTATGCTGTGAGCCCAAAACCTTGGCGCCCGGCCCCCAGCCGACATAGTTGCCGAGCACCAGATTGCGCGCATCGAAATAGGCTTGCGGCCCGATCCAGACGGAATCCCCGATGATGCAGGTGCCGTCGAACCGACCCTGGATGTAGGCGCCCGCCCCGATGAAGACATTGGCGCCGAGCTCGAAAGTCTCGATATGGCGAAACCCGGCCTGGCTGCCCACTTGCAGACCCGATCCGCAATGGCGGGCGCTCGCCTTCCAGATGATCTTGCGCATCAGCGCATCGAGCCTGCCGTCGCCGACGGCAAAGCGGGCATAGACGTCAGGTAGCGATACATTCCCGTAGGTGTCGCGCAGCCACTCGACCAGCCCCTCCTCGAATTGAGGGTCGTCTTCCACCGGGCGCCGTCCATGCACCGAAGGCGTCTGGCGAATGCTGTCAACGGCTTCAATTGACATAGGCATCCTGCCGCACGAGATCGGAGATGATCTCGATCTCCCTCGTGCTGAGTTCCGGGTAGATAGGAAGGGAAAGAACGCTGCCGGCGGCAGCCTCCGCCTCGGGAAAATCGCCGGGTCGATGGCCGAGGTCGGCATAGGAGGGCTGCAAATGCACCGGAATCGGGTAATGCAGCCCGGTCTCGACGCCTTCATGGGCCAGCATCTGCCGCAGTGCCTCGCGCTGGCGGGTGCGCACCGCAAAGATGTGCCAGACATGGCGGCGGCCGGTCAGTTCGCGTGGCGGCTCCACGGAGGAGTTGGCCAGTAGCTCAGTATAATACCGGGCCCAGGCTCGCCGGGCCTCGGTCCAGTTTTCCAGGTGGCGTAGCTTGACCCTCAGCAAAGCGCCCTGAATGGCGTCCATGCGATAATTGTAGCCTTCGACCAGATGGTGGTAGCGCCGGTCCTGGCCCCAGTCGCGCAGCATGCGCATGCGCCGGGCCTGTTCGTCATCATCGGTGACCGCCAGCCCGCCCTCGCCGCAGGCGCCCAGATTCTTGCCGGGATAGAAACTGAAACATCCCGACAGACCCAGCGTCCCCGCGCGCCCGCGACGATAACGTGCGCCATGGGCTTGGCAGGCATCCTCGATCACCGCCAGGCCTTGGCGTTCGGCAATGGCAAGGATCGGGTCCATATCGGCCATCTGGCCATAAAGGTGCACGGGAACGATGGCGCGCGTGCGTGCGGTGATCGCTCGCTCGATGCGGGTCGTATCGATGGTGAAGCTGGCTGGGTCGATATCGACGAACACCGGGCGCGCGCCGATATAGCGAATGGCGGCAGCGGTGGCGACGAAGGTGAAAGGACTGGTGATGACCTCGTCACCGGCTTTGACGCCAGCCGCAAGCAGCGCCAGATGCAGGGCACTGGTCCCGCTATTGACGGCGATGGCATGGCGTGCACCGCAATAGGCGGCGAACTCCTCCTCGAACGCCGCTACTTCGTCTCCCAGCACATAGCGCGTGGAGCGGAGCACCCTGAGTGCCGCTTCTTCTAATTCCGGCTGGATGGAGGCGTATTGGGCCTTGAGATTGAGGAACGGAATCATGCAAGCACCCGTTCCCGGGGCAGTTCGACCACGGCGCCGCCATTGGCCATGGAGCGGCTTGCGGCCTCCAGGATGCGCACGACGCGCAGCCCCGCCGTGCCATCGGCGGAGGGTTTGGTGCCGTGCTCGACGCAGGTGATGAACTCGCTCAGTTCCGATCCCAGCGCTTCGGTGATGTCGAGTTGGGGTGCGAACATGTCGCCCGCCCGATAGCCGATCTGCATCTGGTTCCGGCGCTCTCCGGCGCGGGGCGCCATCGGGTCGAGCGTGATGCCGCGATCATAGACCTTGATCTTCTCGCTTGGCTCCAGATCGTCATAAACGATCATCTTGTTGCTGCCCCCGACCAGCGTGCGCCGCACCTTGACTGGCGCTAGCCAGTTCACATGCACATGCGCCATCAGCCGGCTGTCGAAATGCAGATTGAGATAGGCGATGTTCTCGGGTTCGCCGGTGACATGGGACATGCCGGTGGCGGAAACGGCCCGGGGACGCGCATCAAGCGCGTAATCCATGATCGACAGATCATGAACCGCCAGGTCCCACATCACGCTGACATCGTGTTGGAACAGCCCCAGATTCACCCGCACGGAATCGTAATAGTAGATTTCTCCGAGATCCTTCCGGATCACCTCGCGCAGCTTCCTGACCGCCCCGGTATGGATGAAGGTGTGATCCACCGCGATCACCAGCCCGCGCCTGTCGGCCTCGTCGATCAGCCGCTGCGCCTGTTCGGACGTGGTGGTGATCGGCTTTTCGACAAAGACGCTCTTGCCGGCGCACAGGGCCCGCATTGCCAGGTCGAAATGGGTAAAGACCGGCGTGGCGATGGCGACGGCGTCGACCTTGGGATCGGCCAGCACATCGGCCATGTCCTCGGTGATCTTCACCGCCGGATAGCGCAGTCGCAACCTTGCCAGCCGCTCGGTCTGCAGGTCGCATACCCAGCGCAGATCGACGGCGGGGATGTCGGAAAAATTGCGGACAAGGTTGGGGCCCCAATAGCCGTAGCCGATAACGCCGACGCCAATCATGGATGCAACCTTCCTTGTTGCCTGGAGATGTCCGATCTCGTTCGTGCGGGCAGAAGCCGGGCGGGCACGCCGGCGACAACGGCACCGGCCGGTACGTCCCGCGTCACCACGGCACCTGCCCCAACCAGCGCCCCTTCGCCGATGATGAGACCCGCCAATATCGTGGCATTGGAGCCGATCGAGGCATTGCGGCGTACAAGAGTGGGCACCACATCCCAATCTTCGCTGCTCTGCAATTGGCCGGCCCCGGTGGTCGAGCGGGGATAGAGGTCATTGGTGAACATGACGCCGTGGCCGATGAACACGCCATCTTCTAAGGTCACGCCTTCACAGATGAAGCTATGGCTTGAAATCTTGCAGTTGCAGCCGATCACCGCGTTCTTCTGGATTTCAACGAAGGCGCCGATCCGGCTGTTCGCGCCAATCACGCAATCGTAAAGATTGACCAGGTCGGGCTGATGTACGAGCGCTCCCTCTCCCAATGCGACCCGCTTCAGCATTTGCCTACCCCTTGGGCTCCGCCCCGCCTTTCAGCATGGCTGGGAGGTTAGCAGGGTGCTTGGTCGTGGCAATTTCTCAATGGAGCTATAGAGTTAGGCTGGAATTTTTCGGGCTGATGTATAGTCGCCACCCCCGCTTAGCTCAGGTTCGGCCAATATAACTCCTAATATCTATTATTTCATGCAGGGCGCCCTTTTTGGTGATGCGATGCCCTCTAGGCGAGCGTGGCCAACTCGTCGCAGTTTAACAAACATGCTGTTCTTGAGCCCCGATGTCCTCATTTGGGACATTTTTTCCTCGTTATGAGCTCGCTTCGCGCACCACACACGCAGACAGCAGCCGAAAGGGCGTTTCTTTGAAAGTCACGCAACACGGGATTGGATTCAGCCCGATAGCGGATCTCGTCAGTCGAGCACGCGGCCAGATTGCCGTCTTGTTCATGCTCAGCGTCACCTCCAATATTCTTATGCTGACCGGCTCGATCTTCATGTTGCAGGTCTATGATCGTGTTTTGCCGAGCCGGTCGAACGCAACCCTGCTGGCGCTCACGGGCCTGGTCGTGGTTCTTTATGGGTTCTATGCGCTGATCGAATGGATCAGGGCTCGCATGGCCTCGCGCCTGGGTGGGATGATCCATGATCGCCTGGCCCAGCGGCTGTTTCCTGCTATGGTGCGCCTGAAGCTGGTCGGCAGCCCGGCGCTGCGATCAAACCCGATTCACGATCTGGATGTGGTGCGGCTGTTTGTGTCCGGTCCGGGCGCGATTTCACTTCTGGATGTTCCCTGGGTGCCGATCTATCTGGCCCTGGCCTTTTTTCTCCATCCTCTTCTGGGCGCATTCGCCACGGCAGGAGGCGTGATCATTGCCGGCCTGTTGGTGATCAACGAGCTGCACTCGCGCCGCCCGGCCATGGAGACGACCGACGCCGCAGGCAAGCGCGCCGCGCTGACCAGCGACGCCGAATCAAATGCCGAGTCGATCATCGCCATGGGCATGCTCGGAGCGATCGCCAGGCGCTGGGGCCAGGCGGCCGACCAGCTTGTGACCACCCAGCAGCGCTCTTCTGACCGTACCGCCTTTTATGGCTCGATCACCAAGGGCGTGCGCTATCTGCTGCAATCAGCGGTGCTGGCGCTGGGCGCATATCTGGTCATCCAGGGTGACGCGACCGGTGGGGTGATGATCGCCGCCTCGATCCTGACCTCGCGCGCCCTGGCGCCGATAGAGCAGGTGGTGTCGCAATGGCGTGGTTTTGTGAATGCACGGCAGGCCTCGGCCAGGCTCAACCAGATCCTGGCCTATACCGCCGTTGCCGAGCGTCCGACGCAATTGCCGTTGCCCACCGACACCGTCAGCGTTTTCGACCTGGCAACCGGTGTCGACCGGCATGCCGAGCCTCTGGTGTCGGGCATCAATTTCGAGCTCGGCGCTGGTGATGGCCTGGGCATTATCGGGCTCTCGGGCTCGGGGAAATCCTCGATTGCCCGAGCCTTGGTCGGCGTCTGGCCGGTGTTGCATGGCGCCATCCGACTGGATGGCTCGGAGCTGGCCCATTTCGACCCCCTCGCGCTGGGGGGCAGCATAGGTTACCTACCGCAAACGGTGGAGCTGCTGGATGGCACTATCGCCGAGAATATCTGCCGGTTCAGTCCGCGTCACGATACGCCGGCCATCCTCAAGGCAGCCAAGGCGGCCCGGGTGCATGATTTCATCATCACTCTGCCGAATGGCTATGAGACCCACTTGGGCATCAACGGCTCGGCATTGTCGGCCGGGCAGCGGCAGCGCATCGGGCTGGCCCGGGCGCTCTACGGCGATCCCTTCCTTATCGTCCTCGATGAGCCGAACTCGAATCTCGACATGGAAGGCGATCAGGCGCTGACGGAGGCTATCGCTGATGCGCGCGAACGCGGCGCCATCGTTGTGGTGGTCGCCCATAGGCCCAGCGCCATCGCCGCGATCAACAAGCTCCTCTTTCTGCGTGATGGCCGGCAAGTGG
>NZ_JAUCDN010000052.1:0-14382 GCF_034675085.1 Devosia sp. | reverse complement strand
CGATCCAGACACCCTCAGGGCCCAGTTCCCCATCCTCTCCCGAACCGTACACGACAAGCCACTGGTCTATCTCGATACGGCATCGTCGGCACAAAAGCCCCGCTGCGTGATCGAGGCCGTCACCCGGGCCTATGAGGACGAATATTCCAATGTTCACAGGGGCCTGCACTTCCTCTCCAATCAGGTGACCGAGACCTATGAAGAGGTGCGCAGCATCGTTGCCCGCTTTCTCAACGCACCGAGCGAGGAGGAGATCGTTTTCACCTCCGGGGCAACGGCGGGGATCAATCTGGTATCCTATTCCTGGGCGGCGCCCCGGCTGGAGCCCGGCGACGAGATCGTGCTGTCATCCATGGAGCACCACGCCAATATCGTGCCTTGGCACTTCCTGCGCGAACGCCAGGGGGTGGTGCTGAAATGGGTCGAATGCGACGCGACCGGCTACCTCGACCCCGAACGCATCGCCGCAGCCATCGGCCCGAAGACACGCCTCATCGCCGTGACGCATATGTCCAACATTCTGGGGACGGAGACCGACGTCGCCGCCATCTGCGCGCTGGCGCGCGCCCGGGGCGTACCCGTTCTGGTCGACGGCTCGCAGGCGGCGGTGCATCTGCCGGTCGACGTCCAGGCCATCGGGTGCGATTTCTATGCCGTCACCGGCCACAAGCTCTACGGTCCCAGCGGGTCCGGCGCCATCTTCATCCGGCGGGAACGGCTCGAACAGATGCGCCCCTTTTTCGGCGGCGGAGACATGGTGCGCGAAGTGTCGCGCGAGACCATCACCTATGCCGGCCCCCCAATCCGCTTCGAGGCCGGCACCCCCGCGATCGTGCCGCAGATCGGCTTCGGCGTCGCCCTGGAATTCCTGATGACGCTGGGCATGCAGGCCATCAGGCGCCACGAAGAGACCCTCAGGGACCACGCGCTGAGGCGCCTGAAAGAGATTGACGGGCTCACCCTTCTGGGCACCGCGCCGGCAAGAGGACCACTTTTCAGCTTCGTGCTGGATCGAGCCCCATCCCCGCAGAATATTGCGATGCAGCTGGATGCGCAGGGCATAGCGGTGCGGGCCGGCTCATTCTGCTCCCGGCCGCTATTGCAGCAATTGGGCCTGTCGGGCGCCTGCCGGGCCAGCCTCGGGCTCTACAACACCCCGTCCGAAATCGATCTGTTCTGCGATGCGATCCGCTCGCTGATCTAGCCGGCCCAACGCGTCGAAACGCCTTCCAATCCCCTTTCTTGCCAGCGCTCCGGCAGCCGCCGCGAGCGCCCGCCCGGATTCGTCCCGCCGTCCGAGGTTGACCGAGTCTAAAATGTTTGACAAAATTGTTGTACAAATAAGCAGGACATTTAATCCTGCGACACGGTCAATGCCGGGGAGGACAGGGATATGCGCGCAGCCTTTCGAGAGGCAGAAGGGACGACCTCGGCCGCGTCATCCGGCAAGGCGTCGCAAGCGGACGACCTGCTTCCACGCCCGCCTGCCCTCGATGGAGCGGTCGCGTGACCGGGCGTTCTGCGGATCAGGACGCTGCCGAAAGCGGCGAGGCACCGAGCCCGATGGCCCGCATCTCCCGGCCAGGCGAATATCGCGGCTACAGCCGGCAGCGCTTCGACGGGCATGAGCGCAGCTCCCTCTATGTGAGCATGCGCGACGGCACGAAACTGGCGCTCGATATCTTCCGGCCCACCCAAGGCGGGGCCCTGGTAGCGGAGCCGCTTCCGGTCGTGTGGATGCACATGACCTATAATCGCCGCGTCTTCGAAGGCGGCCCGACCGCCGAAACCTACCCCGGCGCTGCGCTGGCCCTGGTGAAATACGGCTATGTGGTCGCCATCGCCGATATGCGCGGCAGCTATGCCTCGCATGGCTGGGCCGTCACGCCCCGCCGAGCGATGTGGCAGAAGGAAGCGTTTTGGGACGCCTATGACATCACCGAGTGGCTGGCCGCCCAGCCCTGGTCTGACGGCAATATCGGCATGTGGGGATGCTCGGCGACCGGCCATTCGCAATGGCAGGCAGCGGCCTCCAAACCGCCCCATCTCAAGGCCATCATGCCGCTGAGCGCACCGAGCGAATATTACGACATCAACGGGGTCACGGCGACGGAGCCCATGGACCCGCCGCCTTTTCCGGCCGAGAGCACGCCCGAAAGGGACCGGGATGCGGCGCCGGTCGACGCGGATGACGACGGCGCCATGCTGGCGCAGGCCAGGGACGCGCATCGCTGGAATATCGAGCCGGGCATCATGCCGTTCCGGGACAGCGCCTCGCCCTGGCTGGCACAGTTGCTGGGCCGGGAGAATGAGCAGATCCACCTCCAGGTCAGCACGTTCACGCATTTCCCGCAGATCGAGGCCTCGGGGATTCCCTATTACCAATCGGCCAATTGGGGGGAGGACTACCGGGTGAAATCCGGTGTCGCGATCAAGCTCAACACGCTCTCCAATCCCTCTAAGACGATCTTCGTGCCGGGCAAGCACTGCATTTTTTCCAGCGAACTGAAATGCGAGCCGTCGAACGCCTTCAACATCAATGCCGAGGCGCTGCGCTGGTTCGACTACTGGCTCAAGGGCGTGGACAACGGCATCATGTCCGAGCCGCCGATTTACTACTATGTCTACAATACGCGCGCTGAAGAGGACGCCTGGCGTTTCGCGGACAAATGGCCCCTGCCCGATGCGGCCTATGTCAATTTCTATCTCGACGGCCCCCACGAGAGCCAATTCACCTCCGGCGTGAACCGGGGGCAACTGGCACTGGACGCTCCCACGGCCGAGAACGCCAGCGATCACTACCGCGTCGATTATTCGGTGACCGCCGCCGATCGCGATCGGAAGGGGATGAGCTTCACCACCGACACCCTGCCGGCCGATATGGAAGTCATCGGGCACCCGATCGTCCGGCTCTGGATCGCTTCGACGGCAACGGACAATGATTTCATCGCCTTTCTTTACGACGTCGATCCCGACGGCAAGGCCACGCCGATCCCCGGCACCGATGACGGCCAGATCCGCGCTTCGCTGCGCAAGCTCAACCCGGCGCCCTTCGACAATTCGGGCCTGCCCTACCATCGCTGTTTTGCCGAAGACCATGCGCCGCTGACCCCTGGCGAACCGGTGGAGCTGGCCTTCGATCTCGCCCCGCTCGCCTATAATTTCCAGGAGGGTCACCGCATCCGGCTGGTCATTTCCTGCGTCGCGGTTCCACGGCCGGGCGCCCCGCCCATTACCCCGGTGCTCGATCCGCCGCCTTTGGTCAGCTTCTACCGGGACGCATCCCGCAGCTCGCACCTGGCGCTGCCTGTCCTTTCAGGACGCCCGAGCCCATCCCCTCAATCCCCGGCACCCACCTAGACCGGCGCCGGAGGCGCTCAGATTTTTACGACTTCATCATGGGAGGAAACCTAATGAAAACCCGAACGACCCTTAAGACGCTACGCGCCCTGCTGGTGACCACCGCCCTGGTGGCGGCCGGCGCAGCCGCCCCCACCTTCGCGCAGGACAGGGGCGGCGTGATGAACATCCTCGCCCGGCAACTGCCCTCGGAAATGGGGAACATCAAGACCACCTTCGCCGCCGGCACCTCCGGCTATATTTTCCCGGTGGTGGAAACCCTGGTAGGCGTCGATCCCGAAACGGGATTTTCGCCCACCAAGCTCGCCACCGCCTGGAAGGTGGCCGATGATGGCCTGTCGATCAATTTCACCCTGCGCGAGGGGGTGAAATTCCACGATGGCACCGACTTCAACGCCGAGGCAGTCAAGTGGAACATCGACCAGTCGCTGGCCAAGGGCGCGCTCGATACCGTGGAATCGGTGAGCGTGGACAGTGATTACTCGGTGACGCTGCACCTCAAGCAGCCCGACAGCACCCTGTTCAAGGCGTTGTCCTGGTATGACGGGATCATGATTTCCCCGGCTTCCGTCGAGGGGCAGACGGCCGAGTTCGTCGCCAGCCATATCGTCGGCACCGGCCCGTTCACGATGGAGAAGTTCGAACAGGACGCCAAGGTCGAATATGTAGCGTTCGCGGATTATTGGGACGAGGGCAAGCCCTATCTCGACGGCATTACCTATACCGTCGTTCCCGACCAGAACACCGCCAAGACCGCCTTCCTGGCCGGCCAGGCGCATGTATGGGACTATATGGATTCCCGCAACGCGCCCGAGCTGCGCGACATGGGGTACACGATCAACATCACCGCCGGCCTGGGGCGCATCATGTACCCCGACAGCGTCAACGCCGATTCCCCCTATTCCAAGCTAGAGGTGCGCCAGGCGTTCGAGCATGCCATCGACAAGCACGCCATCGTCGATGCGTTCGGCTACGGCACCTGGAGCGTGATGGACGGCCCCTGCGCCGATATCCATGTGGGCTGCGACGCCGTCTCCGAGTTGGCCTATGACCCCGCCCTCGCCCGCGACCTGCTGGCCAAGGCCGGCTATCCCAACGGCTTCGAAACCACCGTCTACGCCGTTGGCAGCGTTGAAGACGAGATGATGACGGCCATCCAGGCCTTCCTCGCCGATGCCGGCATCACCGCCACCATGCTCAAGCCCGATCCGGCGACCGGCGCCGCGCTCCATGCCGAAGGGTGGAACAACGCCATGTACCTGCAGGGCCTGACCACCGACGGGCCAAGCTTCGCCGCCGCGCTGTCGGTGGACGGGCCGGTGCCGGTCGGAAAGGCCCCGGTGACCGAAGTCCCCGAGCGCTACAACGAATTGCTGGCCCAGGTCATGGCCGCAACCGACGCGGAAAGCGAGCGCGCGCTGAGCGCCGAGCTCGCCCAGTTCATCCAGGACGAGATGATCTACATCCCGATGTTCGTGACCTCGCGCAATGCTGCTCTGGGCAAGGGCGTCCATTCCGACCTGGAGGCCTATTCGGTCCACTTCTGGAACCCGGCCGAGAGCTGGATCGAACAGAAGTAGGCTCGCCGCACTGCCTTGGGCCGCATATCGAGGCTCGCTCCCGAGCGGGCCTCGGCATCACTTCCAAAAATTCGATGAACTCATAACGAGGAATCGGACATGCATACCTTTATCTTGAAGCGGCTTGGGCAGTCACTCATCGTCCTCGTCCTCGTGAGCGTCATCATTTTTCTCTCCGTCAGGATCCTGCCCGGCGACCCGATCTACCTGATCGTTCAGGAGAGCAACGTCGCCGGCGCCAGCCCCGAGCAACTGGCGCAGCTACGGCATGAACATGGCCTCGATCGCCACCTGATCGTGCAATATTTCGACTGGATCGGCGGGGTCCTGCGCGGTGATCTGGGCGTCTCCATCTTCGGCAAGCAGCCCGTGGCCGACGAGGTGCTCCGCCGGCTTCCCATCACACTGGAACTGGGGCTCTGGTCGGTGCTCGTCAGCGCCGCAATCGGCATCCCCATGGGCGTGATCAGCGCCACGCGCCGCGGCTCATGGATCGACAATGCCGTCATCCTGCTCAGCAATATCGGCATCACCATCCCCGTATTCTGGTTCGGCCTGCTGCTGATGCTGTTCTTCAGCCTCTATCTGGGATGGCTGCCGGCAATGGGATGGACGCCCATCACCGACAATGTCGGCCTGCACCTGCAACAACTGGTCATGCCGGTGATCTGCCTGTCGATCTTCCCCATCGCCGCCATCGCCCGCCAGACCCGCTCGAGCCTGATGGAGGTGATCCACCAGGATTATGTGCGCACCGCCTGGGCAAAGGGGCTCGACGAGCGCGCCGTCATTTTCCGGCACGCTCTCAAGAACGGCCTCATCCCCGTCATCACCACCATCGGCCTCAGCGCCCGCGTCATCGTGGGGGGATCGACGGTGATCGAAACCGTGTTTGGCATCCCCGGCATGGGACGCCTGGCCGTGACGGCCGTCTCCAACAAGGACTTCGCCGTGGTGCAGGGCGTCATCGTCATCATCGCCGCTACCGTAATTCTGGTGAACCTGTTGATCGACCTCGCCTATGGCTGGGTCGACCCCCGCATCCGATATTCCTGAGATAGGTGAACCGATGAGTAAATCTGTTCTCACCGGAGCCATGGAGGCGCCCCCGCGCGTGACCGAATGGCAGCGTTTCCGGCGAGTGTTTTTCGGGCGAAAGATCGTCGTCTTCGGAACGGCGATCATCGGCCTGCTGGTTTTCGCGGCCATTTTCGCGCCATGGCTGGCACCCTATGACCCAGTCAAGATCAGCCTAACCGAACGCTTGCAGGGGCCGAGCTGGGCCCACTGGCTGGGCACAGACAATTATGGCCGCGACACGCTGAGCCGGCTGATCTATGGCGCGCGCACGTCCTTGTTCGTGGGCCTCACCTCCGTCGGCCTCGCCAGCGTCGTCGGCATGGTGCTGGGCGGCATGGCCGCCTATTACGGCGGCTGGTTCGGCGCCACGGTCATGCGCGTGATGGATGCGCTGATGGCTCTGCCGGTCGTGGTGCTGGCCCTGGTCGTCGCCGCCCTGCTCGGGGGCGGGCTATGGAACGTGATCTTCGCCCTCTCGGTCAGCCAGGTGCCCGAATATGCGCGCCTGATGGCCGGCCAGGTCCGGTCGGTCAAGGAGAACGACTACATCACCGCCGTGCGCTCGCTGGGCGCCAAGGACAGCCGCATCATGTTCGGCCACCTTTTCCCCAACAGCTTCGCTCCCCTGATCGTGCAATTCACCCTGCAGGTCGGCTCCACCATATTGGGTGAAGCCATTCTGAGCTTCCTGGGCATCGGCATCACCCCGCCCACCGCCGCATGGGGCGCCATGATCTCGAATGCGCGCGACTATCTTCTTCAACAACCGATCATGTCGATCGTGCCCGGCCTGGCGATCATGCTCACCGTTTTCGCCTTCAACATGGTTGGAGACGGGTTGCGCGATGCCCTGGACCCGCGCCTGAGAGGACGCCTCTAATGTCCCCAATACTCGAGGTTAAGAACCTCCGCACCGTTTTCAAAACCGAATCCGGCAACGTCACCGCCGTCGATGGCGTGAGCTATCACGTCAACGAGCAGGAGATCGTCGGCGTGGTCGGCGAGAGCGGTTCGGGCAAGTCCGTCACCCAGCTCTCCGTCATGCAGCTCATTCCCAACCCTCCCGGGCGGATCGAGGGCGGTGAAGCCTGGTTCGAGGGCAAGAACCTGCTGGAATACGAGCGCAATGGCAAGGAAATGCGCGCGGTTCGTGGCGCCAAGATCTCCATGATTTTCCAGGAGCCCATGACGTCGCTCAACCCCGTGCTCACCATCGGCCAGCAACTCATGGAAACGCTGCAATTGCATAAGGGCATGAGCACGGCCCAAGCGCACAAGCGCGCCATCGAGCTTCTGGCCATGGTCGGCATTCCCGCCCCCGAAAGCCGCGTCAACGACTATCCCCATCAGTTCAGCGGCGGCATGCGACAGCGCGCCATGATCGCGATGGGTCTTTCATGCGAGCCCAGGCTGATTATCGCCGACGAGCCAACCACCGCCCTGGACGTCACCACGCAGGCGGTCTTGCTGGAACTGATGCGAAATCTCGTGCGGCGCCTCAACACCTCCCTGCTTCTGGTGACGCACAATCTGGGCGTTGTGGCGCGCTATTGCGACCGCGTCTATGTGATGTATGCCGGCCGGATCGTCGAAGAAGGCCCCACGCGCGAAATCTTCGCCAACCCTCGCCACCCCTATACGGTGGGCCTGCTTAAGAGCATGCCGCGCCTGGACCAGCCCCGCCAGCATCGGTTGCTGCCGATCGAAGGGCTGCCGCCGAACCTGGTCAACCTGCCGCCCCATTGCGCATTCCTGCCCCGATGCCCCTATGGCACCGAGCTTTGCAGCACGTCGCCGGCTCCCGGCCTTGCCGCTGTCGGCGCGCAACACGCCGCCGCCTGCCATCTCAATATCGAGGAGTCGAGAACCTGATGTCGGCAGAAACCGCCCCCCTGCTCGAGGTCAGGAACCTCAAGATGTACTTCCCCGTGACCCGGGGGATTTTTCGACGCAAGGTCGCCGACGTCAAAGCCGTCGACGATGTCAGCTTCACGGTAAGGACCGGAGAGACGCTCGGCCTGGTCGGCGAGAGCGGCTGCGGCAAGACCTCGGTCGGGCGCGGCATCCTGCGGCTGGTCGAGCCGAGCGCCGGCGAGGTGCTGTTCGAGGGCCAGGACATCCTCAAGCTGGGCCCCACGCAGATGCGCAAGCTGCGGCGCCAGATGTCGCTGATGTTCCAGGACCCCTACGCCTCCCTCGACCCACGCCAGAACGCGGCCTCGGTGGTCGGCGAGCCGCTGGTGATCCACGGCATGACCCATTCGGCATCCGAATATGAGGACCGCGTCGCCCATCTGCTGCGCCGCGTCGGCCTCGACCCGGCAATGGCCAATCGCGTTCCGCACGAATTCAGCGGCGGCCAGCGCCAGCGCATCGGCATCGCCCGCGCGCTGGCCAGCGACCCCAAGCTGGTGGTGTGCGACGAGCCGATCTCGGCGCTGGACGTCTCGATCCAGGCGCAGGTTATCAACCTGATGAAGGAGTTGCAGGACGGCGCGGATGGGCTGACCTATGTGTTCATCGCCCATGACCTTTCGGTAGTCCGCCACATCAGCGACCGCGTCGCCGTGATGTATCTTGGCCATATCGTGGAGGTGACAGATGCCGACCGCCTCTACGAAAACCCGCTTCACCCCTACACCAGGGCGCTGCTCTCGGCCGTGCCCATCCCCGATCCGGTGATCGAGGCCAGCCGCGACATCATCCTTCTCGAAGGCGAGGTGCCCAGCCCGCTCAACCCGCCTTCAGGCTGTCCCTTCCATCCGCGCTGCCCCATGGCCACCGCCGATTGCAAGGCCATCAGCCCGGCGCTCGATGAGGTGGAGCCAGGTCATCAGGTGGCGTGCATTCGCGTCTAGGACAAATTACGCCCCATGGCGGGCAGGCTTTGAGGAAACACAATGGACGATATCGACAGCCCGATCCTTCGGGTATCCTCGGACATAACGCCTGAGGATGCCCTGCGCGAACCGCACCCCGCGACCATGACGCGGCCCGTTGCCCCGGCCCAGATTCATGATGACCGCACCGTCACCTTCCGGGTGCAGGCGCCGGGCGCCGCCATGGCGGAACTTCATCTGCGCAACCAGAACCCCGACACATTCCCCATGCGCCGGGGCGCCGATGGCGCCTGGCAGGTTACCGTGGGTCCGCTGGACGCGGACATCTACGAATACGGCTTCCTGATCGCCGGGGCGATGTTCAATACCGGCTCGCTTGCAATCCCCGGGTCGCCGCCGCGCCATTACGAGCTTCTCGACGTCCCGCATAGCGAACTGGTGCTGCACACCTATTATTCAAAGGTGCAGCAACGTCATCGCCGGCTCCATGTCTACGTGCCGCCCAGCTATCGCCAGAGCGAGAACGAGCGCTTTCCCGTGCTCTATCTCTTTCCGGCCAACACGGAAGACGAGTGGGTTCGTCTGGGGCGGGCCCAGAACACCCTCGACAATGGTATCGCCGAGGGGAAGATCCGGCCCGCAATCGTCGTCATGCCCAATAATGAAGTGGGTCCCCTTCCCGTCGCCGCACTGGAAAATGCGGCGGTGATGGAGCAGGAACTGATCGAAGAGATCATCCCCTTCATCGAAAACCGCTACAGGACGCTGCCCGGCAGGGAACACCGGGCCATCGCCGGCCTGTCCTTCGGCGCGGGGACGGCCTTCATCGTGGGAATGCGGCATCTGGCCTATTTTGCCTATCTGGGCGAGTTTTCGACGGGCTTGTTCGGCGGCGCGCAGACCAAGCCGTGGAATGTGGGCTATGCGGCATACGACCCCCGCAAGGTGGCGCCCGATCTTTATGACAGCGTGTCCATGGATGGGACGCGCCTCAGGCTTCTCTATATGTCGGTGGGCTCGCAAGACCCGCGCGCGCCCTATCAGCGCCAGGTGCTGAGCACCTTCCAGGCCCATGGTTTCGAGCCGGTGTTCAAGACCTTCAAGGGCGCCCATGACTGGAAGGTATTCAGCAATTCACTGGCCGATTTCGCCCAGCGGTTGTTTCGCTGATCCCCGATCGTGGCCGGTCCTCATGAGCACAAGGAGACGCCGGAGCGCCATGTAGAACAGCACCTTTTTCCAGGTGATTCCGCCGGAACGATCCGCGAACCGCCTGAGCGGCACACATGGCCAATCGGCCCCACAATAGCATAAACTAATGCCGATCTTGCCAATTTGCATTGGCGAAATCCCGCAATGGCGCATTACCTGCCGGCCATACCAGCCTCAGTCGCACCATTTATCGGGAGGATTATTTATGCGTCTGACGACCCTTCTTGCCGGCGCCATCGCCAGTCTCGCTTTCACGGCCGCGCATGCCGATGAATTGAGCTTCGCCAACTATATGGCGCCCACCCATCCCTATGTGGCCGGCGCCTTCCAGCCCTTCGCCGACCTCGTCGCCGAAAAGACCGGCAATGCTCTGACCGTCCATCTCTATAATGGCGGCGAACTGGGCGCCGGCCCCGACGCGCAATATGACCGCGTGGTGGAAGGCGTCGCCGACCTCGCCGTCAGCCTGCCCGGCTACACCGCCTCGAACTTCCCGCTGACCCTGCTCACCGAGCTGCCCGGCGTCATCGATGAACAGACCGGCACCGGCGTCATCTGGAAGAATATCGACCTGTTCCAGCCCGAATATCAGCGCGTCAAGCTGATCGCCCTGTGGTCCAGCGCCGCCAACCTGCTCTACACCAAAAAACCCGTGCGCAGCCCCGCCGATCTCGCCGGGCTTAATATCCGCGTGCCCTCGCGCAATGCCGGTCTTCTGGTGGAAGCCTGGGGCGGCAGCCCGGTCTCCATGCCGGTTTCGGAAATCTACACGGCCCTGCAAACCGGAGTGATCGATGGCGCCATGATCGACGGCACCGCTACCACCGCCTTCCGCCTGGCCGAGGTGACCGACTACCTGACTGTGGGGATAGAATCCACCATCTCGCCCTTCTTCATCGTCATGAACCGCGACCAGTTCAACGCCCTGCCGGCCGACCAGCAGGCGGCGCTGGAAGAGGCGGGACTACAGGCTTCGGTTCTGGGTAACCAGACCCAGCTCAATGTCGCCGCCGCCGGCATCAAGGCCTTCGCCGACGCGGCCGGCAAGGAGGTCATCACCCTTTCCGAGGATGAGGCCCGCGCCTTCCATGACCTCAACGCCCCGGTGGTCGCCCGCATCGTCGCCGAAACCGGCGGCAATGCGCAGGCCGTCATCGACGCCCTCGCCGCGCGCTGAGCCATGTCGCCCCGTATCATCACCGCTTGGCCGAGATTTATCGGCCGGGCGACCCTGGGCCTCACCTGGGCCGCGGGCGCCGCCATGGTGCTCATGATCCTGCTCATTATCGTCAGCGTGGTCATGCGCTATCTGATGCGCCAGCCGCTTCTGGGCAGCAATGAATTGATCCAGCTCGCCTCCGTGGTGCTGGTGATGGCGGCCCTGCCCTATTGCACCGAAAAACAGGCTCATATCCGCGTCGACATCCTCGACGGCCTGATGGGCCCCTGGGGCCAGCTGGCCGGGGACCTGGTCTTCCGGCTGACCTCCATCTTCGTGCTGACCCTGCTCACCTGGCGCGCCATTCTCAAGGCCGCCGACGCCTTCCGCTGGGGCGACACGACCAACATGCTCTCGCTGCCGATCTGGCCGGGATACGCCATCCTCGCCATGGGGTCCGCGCTCTGCGTGCTGGTGTTCATCGGCCAGACCATCGTGATCCTTGCCCAAAGAGACCAACAAGAATGAGCCCCACTCTTATCGGCCTGCTGGGCATCGCCGCCCTGTTCGGCCTGATGTTGTTCCGCACGCCCATCGCCTTCGCCATGCTGATCGTGGGTTTTTTTGGCTATGCCATATTGCGCGACTTCAACAGTGCCACGGCCCTTCTGCTCACCGAAAGCTATTCCACCGTCTCCAGCTTCACGCTGATCGTGGTGCCCATGTTCATCCTTCTGGGCAACATCTCATCGGCAGCCGGCTTCAGTCGCGGCCTCTACGATGCCGCCAATGCCTGGATCGGCCGCCTGCCCGGTGGACTGGCTTCGGCCTCCGTGCTCGGCTGCGCCGCATTTTCGGCCGTTTCCGGCTCGTCGGTAGCCACCGCCCTCACCATCGGCAAGGTCGCCATGCCCGAAATGCGGCGCCTGGGCTACGCCGATGGGCTGGCCGCCGGCTCGGTTGCCGCGGGGGGCACGCTGGGCTTTCTCATCCCGCCCTCGACCGCCTTCATCCTCTACGCCATCCTCACCGAGGAATCGATCGGCCGGCTGTTCATGGCCGGCATATTGCCGGGCCTGCTGATGACGCTGCTTTTCGTCATTGCCGTCTGGCTGGTGGTGCTGTTCCGGCCCGAAGCCGGCCCGCGCGGCGAAGCCCTGCCGCTCAAGGCCAAGCTGCTGACGCTGGTGGATTCGGTGCCACTGGTGGGCATCATTGTCGTCTCCATCGGCGGCATCTATATCGGCGCGTTCACGCCGGTGGAGGCGTCCGGCATCGGAGCCGGCCTCGTCATCCTGCTCGCCGTGCTGCGCGGCAAGCTGAGCTGGGACGGCTTCAAGACGGCATCGCTGGAAACGCTCAAATCCTCGGCTATGCTCTATTTCATCGTCATCAGCGCCAATGTGCTCAATCCCTTCTTCGCCATGACGCAAATTCCGCAGCTGCTCGGGGATGGGCTCACCTCCTTCGGGCTGGGCGCCTATGCAACGCTGTTCGTGATCATCCTCTTTTATATCCTGCTCGGCATGTTCATGGACGAGCTGGCGATGATCGTGCTCACCATCCCCATCGTCTATCCGATCATCATCGCGCTGGGGTTCGACCCCATCTGGTTCGGCGTCATCCTCGTCATCGTGGTACAGATGGGGCTGATCGCCCCGCCGGTCGGGCTCAACGTCTTCGTGGTGCGAAGCGTGGTGCCTGAGGTCCCCCTGCTCACCATCTATCGTGGCGTCATGCCGTTCCTTTTGGCCATGATGGCCGCCCTGCTTCTCATCATCATCTTCCCGCAGATCGCACTGATGATCCCCAATTCCATGTTCGGCAATTGAACCGCACCGCTATCAAGACGGCATGAAAAAGGGGGCGCAATGCGCCCCCTTTTTGCGTGGTTCCGCCGATGAGCTTTAGAACTCGTCCCAATCGGCGGCGACGGCGGCGCTGCCCTGGGTGCGCAGCCTGGAAGCGGCGGTACGCAGGGCCTGCTGCTGGGCGCGGACATTCGGTTCCGCGGGAGCCCGCTGCTCCATGCCCTCCACGGCAAAGATATCCACGATCCGGTCAAGCTCCGAAGCCTGGGCCTCGGTCTGCTCGATGGCGGCATTGGTTTCTTCCACCAAAGCGGCATTGTGCTGGGTCATCTCGTCCATGGTGCGCACGGCGCCGGTGACCTCTTCGATGGAGGTCGCCTGCTCGGCGCTGTCGCGGGCGATGGCTTCGAGCGCGGCGGTGTTGCCGCGAATGGCCTCGAGCATGGTGGCGAGCTTGCCGGCAGCTTCGCCCACCAGCTTGGAGCCATGGGTGACCTCGGTGCCCGACTGCTCGATCAGCGCCTTCACATCGGCCGAGGCGCTGGCCGCGCTCTGGGCCAGTCGCCGCACTTCCACCGCGACCACGGCAAAGCCCTTGCCGGCGTCGCCCGCCCGCGCGGCTTCCACGGAAGCGTTGAGGGCAAGCAGGTTGGTCTGGAAGGCGATATCGTCGATCAGCCCGATGATGTTGGAAATCTTGGCCGAGGACTGGGTGATCCGCTCCATGGCCTCATTGGCCGCATCCATCACCTTGCCGCCCTCCTCGGCGGTCTGGGTGACCTTGGAGGCATTGACGCTGGCCTCGCGCGCCCGGCCGGCATTGGCCATGACGGTGGAAGCGAGCTGCTCCATGGCCGCCGAGGTTTCCTCGATGGTCGCGGCCTGCTTGGTGGTGCGCTCGGACAGATCGTTGGCCCCCGAGAGGATCTCGCCGGTCGCGGTCTTGAGCGACCCCGAGGTCTTGCGCAGTTGCAGGACCACTTCGGTCAGGCGATCGGCCACGGCATTGGTATCGGCCTTGAGCTTGGCGAAGGCGCCCTCATAGTGCCCTTCCATGCGCTGGGTCAGATCGGTATTGGCCATGGCGCCGAGCACCTCGCCCACTTCCGAAACACCCCGGTCGACGGTCTCGACCAGGTTGTTGACGCTGCCGGCCAGCGCGTTGAGCTCCTCGTCGGGGAACTGGGTGGCGACGCGCTGGGTGAAATCGCCGGCGATGGCGGCGTCGACCACTTCGCCAAAGGCGCTCTGCAACTGGCTCATCATCTGCCGGCGGTTTTCTTCATCGGCGACGATGCGCGCGGCTTCCGCCTCGGTCATCTGGCTGACGCGCAGCCCGT
>NZ_JAUCDN010000051.1:0-14382 GCF_034675085.1 Devosia sp. | reverse complement strand
GCGGGGCAGCGGGCGCAGTTCCTGGTCTATGCGCTGATGGCCTCGGGCGCGCTGACCAATCTCAGCGAGGTGCTGGGATCCCTGCAATCGGGGGCCGGAGCCACCGAGCGGCTGATGGAAATCCTGGACACCGAGCCGTCTATCCGCGATCCCGAAGACCCCCAGACCCTGCCCGAGCCGCCCTTGGGCACGGTGCGGTTCGCCGGTGTCGATTTTTCCTATGACGGCAAGGAGAAGGTGCTCGAAGGGCTGGAGTTTTCCGTGGCCAAGGGCGAGACGGTGGCGCTGGTGGGCCCGTCGGGCTCGGGCAAATCGACGACGCTGTTGCTGTTGCAGCGCTTCTACGAGGTGACGGGCGGCGCCATTCTGGTGGATGGCGTGGATATCCGCGCGTTGCGCCTGTCCGATCTGCGGCGGCGCTTCGCCTATGTCGAGCAGGAGCCGACCATTTTCGCCGGCACCATTGCCGACAATATCCGCTTCGGCAAACCCGATGCCAGCGACGCCGAGGTGGAAGCGGCGGCGCGGGCGGCGCTGGTGCATGATTTCGTCATGGACCTGCCGGCGCGCTACGAATCAGTGGTAGGCGAGCGCGGGGTGATGCTGTCGGGCGGGCAGAAGCAGCGCCTCGCCATTGCCCGCGCCATCCTCAAGAACGCCCCCATCCTGCTGCTGGATGAAGCAACCAGCGCGCTCGACGCGCAGAGCGAGCGGCTGGTGCAGACGGCGCTGGAACACCTGATGGCGGGCCGCACCACGCTGGTCATCGCCCATCGGCTGGCCACCATCCGCGACGCCAACACGATTTTGGTGCTCGATGGCGGGCGCATCATCGACCAGGGCACCCACGACGAGCTGGTGGCCAAGGGCGGGCGCTATGCCGAGCTGGCGCGGCTGCAATTCCGGCTGGATGGAGAGGGGCATTTTTAACCTCTCCCCCAAGGGAGAGGTGAAGAGGTCTATCCACTGACCATTTTCCGATCCACCGGGTCATTCCGGCGCAGGCCGGAATGACACCACGTGTGTGTCCTTACCCCTCGGTCAGCTTGAACTCGATGCGGCGGTTGCGGCGATAGGCTTCCTCGGTATTGGCCGGGTCGAGCGGAGCGAATTCGCCGAAGCCGGCGGCAACCAGCCGGTGGGGCGAGACGCCCTTGCTGACCAGGTACTGCGCCACCGAAATGGCGCGGGCCGCCGAAAGCTCCCAGTTTGAGGGGAAGCGGGCATTGGAAATCGGGCGGCTGTCGGTGTGGCCGTCGATGCGCAACACCCAGTTGATATCGGGGGGAATCTCGGTTTCGAGCTGGAGGATGGCGTCGGCCAGCGCGTCGAGATCGGGCCGGCCGCCGGTCTGGATGTCGGCCTGGCCGGGATCGAACAGCACTTCGGACTGGAAGACGAAGCGGTCGCCCACCACGCGCACATCGGCGCGCCCTTCCAGGATCTGGCGCAGGCGCCCGAAGAAATCGGAGCGATAGCGCGACAGGTCCTGCACGCGCTGGGCCAGCGCCAGATTGAGCCGGCGCCCGAGATCGGCGATCTGGGTGCGGCTTTCGCTGTCGCGCGCCTCGGAGGCTTCCAGCGCCGATTCGAGTGCGGCGATCTGGGTGCGCAGGGCGGCGAGCTGCTGGTTGAGCAGGGCCACCTGGGCATTGGCCTCGTCGGAGAGTTCGCGGGCGGCGTCGAGGTCGCCTTGCAGCCCGGCTATGGTGCTATCTTTCTCGCCCAGCCCGGCGCCGATGCCGGAAAGCTGGCCGGCCAGGGCGTCCTTTTCGGCCTGCGCACTGCCCAATGTGGCGGTGAGCGTGGCGATCTGGGTGGTGAGGTCGTCGCTATTGGCCCGCTCGAGCTGCAACAATTCGGTCAGTTCGGCGATCTGGCTGTTGAGGCGCGCCAGGGCGGTGTCGCGGCCCTGGATTTCCTGGCCCAGGAAGAACTGGGTGAGCATGAACAGCGAGAGCAGGAAGATGATGACGAGCAGCAGGCTCGACAGCGCGTCGACGAAGCCGGGCCAGTAATTGGCCTCCTGGCGGCGGCGGGAACGGGCGCCGGGCATGGCTAGTCCCGCCGCTCATTGTCGCCTTGCGAGAGCACGGCGTCGATCAGCTCGCGCAGCTTGCGATTGGTCTCGCCCTGCTCGTTGATATGGCGGCGCAGATCGTCCTGCTCGGTGCGGATATGCTTGACCAGCCCGTCAATGCCCCGGGCCAGCTCGGCCATGGCGCGAATGGCGTTCTGCGAGGAATTCTGGCTCTGCATGCTGTCGCCCAGCCGCTCGAAAATGGCCTGCATGTCCGGCCCGCCGGCATTGGCCTGCATGGCGGTGACGGGATGGTCGAGCTCCGTCATCGAGGTCATCCAGTCTTCCAGGTCGGTATAGAAGGCGTTCTGGGCCTGGCTCGTCTGGAGATCGAGAAAGCCCAGCACCAGCGAGCCGGCAAGGCCGAACAGCGAGGAGGAAAAGGCGGTGCCCATGCCGCCCAGCGGGGCGGTCAGCCCCTCCTTGAGATTGGCAAAGAGCGAGGCGCTGTCGGCCGAGGTGACGTCCAGCGTGTTGATGACGCCGGCCACCGACCCCACGGTTTCCAGAAGGCCATAGAATGTGCCCATCAGCCCCAGGAACACCAGCAGGCCGGTCAGATAGCGCGAGGTATCCTTGGCCTCATCGAGCCGGTTGCCCACCGAGTCGAGAATGGAGCGCATGGAGGAGGGGGTGATGATTGCCTCCCCGATCCGCTCGCGCAACAGCCCCGCCACGGGGGCCAGCAGCACCGGCGGGCGGACATTGGCGGCGGTGCCCTCTTGCAGGGAATTGACCCATTTCACCTCGGGAAACAGCCGGATCACCTGGCGGAAGCTGAGGAAAATCCCGATGAAGAGGGAAAAGAAGATCAGCGAATTGATGAAGGGGTTGGCCCAGAAGAAGGTGACGATATTGGTAAAAAGAATGGCCGCCACCAGGCCGACCAGCACGAGGAAAATGACGATCTTGACGAGATAGACCGTGGGGCTGGCCAGATGGTAGGGGTCGTAAGGTTGCGTCATCTTGCCTTTGCCCAGAATTTCGCGCCGCAAATCACCGGGCAAGACTAGTCAGCCCCGGCCCCCTGGGCAATCGGAAAGGTAGGAGCGGCCAGCCCGGTTTGGTCACGACAGTTTCGCAGGGCCGGGCTAGGGTGGCGCCCTGTTGTCTTTCGCTTATGGATTTCGTCATGGATGCCCCGCCGTTTTCGCCGCATTTGCTTCACTTCGCCCGCAGCCACCGGACCGAACCGCCCCGGCATCTGGGCACGCGGCACGATGCCAACGGGGTGTTCCTGACCGAGGCGGGCAATACCATCGTCTGCCATGTGAGGTCCGGCACGCCCACGGAGGCGGCGTTGCGGGCGGCGCGGCGGCGTTACCTGGCCATGCCGGAGGCGAACCGGTTTGCCTTCACCGCCGAGGACAGCCTGCATATGACGCTGTTCCAGGGCGTGCTCGGGCGCAATCGCCGCCTGCCCTTCTGGCCCGAAGGGGTGGCGCTGGATACCCCGCTGGAGGCCATGGACGAGCTGTTCCTCAAGCGGCTGGACCGGCTGGAGCCGGGGGCGGCTTTCAAGGTCTCGCTGGTCGAGGCGGCGCCCTCGGGGCTGATCGTGGAAGGGGCAACGGCGGCGGACCGGCATGCGATGGCCGACTGGCGCAACCGGCTGGCCGATCTGTTCGGCTATCGCCATCCCGACCATGACCATTATGTCTTCCACATCACCTTCACCTATCCCATCGCCTGGCTGGACGACGAAGTGCTGCCGGCCTGGCAGGACATGCTGACGGCGGTGGCCGAGGAGATAAGGCAGCAGGCGCCGGTGCTGGACTTGCGCGCGCCGGCCTTCTGCCGGTTCAGGGACATGAATCGGTTTGAGGAAATCCGGGTTCTGGAGCCGCCACTTCCGAAGGCTGTCTGAGCGTCCCGCAGAAAACGCTCTACTGGATCGGCCGCAATTCCTTGAGCAGAGCGGGCTGGATATATTCGTTGCCGGCCACGATCTGGCCGTTCCAGACCGAGCCGGGAGCGCCGGCGAAATCGCTGACATAGCCGCCGGCTTCCTTGACCAGCAACAGGCCGGGGGCGACGTCCCACGGGGCGAGCCCGGCTTCCCAGAGCCCGTCATAGCGGCCGGTGGCAAGCCAGGCCATGTCCACAGAAATCGAGCCGGAGCGGCGGATGCCGGCCACGGCGGGATTGATATGGGCCAATTGGCGCAATTGCAGCGTATCGTTGCCGGTGCCCTGGGTCTTGATGCCGGTGGCGACCACCGCGTCGGCCAGGGTCCGGCGGCCGGCGACGCGCAGGCGCCTGCGATCGTTCAGCCAGGCCCCGCTGCCCTTTTCGGCGGTATAGAGCTCGTCCATGGCCGGGTTGTAGACCACCGAGGCGACGATCTCGTTATTGCGCTCGAGCGCGATGGCGCAGGCGAAAAGCGGGATGGAATGGAGGAAATTGGTGGTGCCGTCGAGCGGATCCACGATCCAGCGGTGCTGGCCGTCAGTGCCGGCCACCTCGCCGCCTTCTTCCATGAGGAAGGCGTAGGTGGGGCGGGCCTTGCGCAATTCCTCGAACACGATCTGCTCGGCGCGCAGATCGGCCTTGGAGACGAAATCGGCCGGGCCCTTGCGCGAGACCTGGAGGTTTTCGACTTCGGCGAAATCCTTGGTCAGCGAGCGGCCGGCCTTGATGGCGGCATTGACCATGACGTTGAGCAGCGCGGAACGGGCCATGTCAGTTCACCTGATGGGAAGAAGGATGGAACATTGCGCTGCCGGGAATCTGGGCCATGGGAAAGCAGCTTTTCGTGTTGTGCGGAGCCAAAGGCGCCGACCCCGCGCCGGCTTATTGCCCCAGAATGCCTGTCGGTTCAAGGGCGGCGTTTGCATGGGCGGCCTGCGCGACGGCCCCGGGGAAGGCGGGGTTACTCCTCACCGCGATGCTGCGCTGCCTTTGGCGCATTGCCGGGGTCGGTGCCGCTGGGCAGCACGGTCTGGTTGCCGGTGGAAGGAATTTCAGCCACGGTCTCGATGCGCGGCGGGGTGGAGGGCCAGAAGCGGGCCCGCTCCTCGGCGCTGGCCAGGCCCTCTTCGGACAGCGAGACCAGCAGCCGGTCGAGCGAGGGATCGGTGAGGCCCTGCCGCCGGGCGAGCGCCCTCCACATGGCGGCTTGCTCGAGGTCGAGATCGACCCCCTCGCCCACGGCGAGCAGCTTGGCATAGCGGTTCTGGGCCACGGCGTTGCCCGCCCCGGCGGCCATGCCGTACCAGCGGGCGGCTTCGGTCACGTCCTTGTCTACGCCCTGGCCGAGATAGAGCAGGGTGGCGTAGTCGATCTGGGCGGCGATGAGGTTCTGCTCGGCCGCCAGCTTGATATAGCGCGCGCCCTCGGCCGGGTCGGGCACGATGCCGGCGCCCTCGATCAGCATGGAGCCGTAGTCATATTGGGCCTCGGGCAGCTCGGCGTCGGCTGCCTCCTTCATCAGCGCGGCGGCGGTGGGCAGGCTGGGCGAGGCGTAGATGCCTTCGACATGGAGCAGCGCCATATTGTATTTGGCCGGAATATAGCCGGCTTCGGCGGCCTGGCTGAACAGTTCGGCGGCGCGGGTGCGGTTGCGCGGCACGCCGATGCCCTGCTGATAGGCGAGAGCCAGCGAGAAGGTGGCGAGCCGGTCGCCGCCGCGAGAGGCCAGTTCGTACCAGCCGGCGGCGCGCTGGTCGTTGGCCGCCACCCCCAGCCCCTTGCCGTAAAGCTCGGCAATCAGCGTCTGGGCGGCGGCGTCGCCCTGTTCGGCGCGGGGCAGGGCCAGCTCCAGCGCGGTGAGGAAATAGCCGCGCTGAAAGGCGCCGAAGGCATAATCGACCTGCACGCGCGGCCCGAAGATCTGGTCGGAAATGATCTCGGCGGGACTGGTGTCGGGCGCCTGGGCCAGCGCGGCCATCGGCATGAGCGCCAGCAGCGCGCCGAAAAGGGGCGCGCGCATCAGGAGGCGCCTTCCAGGAGCGGCAGTAGCGCGCGCAGCGCCGCCGCCGGGTCGGGCGCGGCCCACAGGCGTTGCGAGAGGGCGAGAAACTCGACCCCTCCCGCATCGCGCGCGCCGGGCGCGGCGGCGGGCAGGCTGAGCACGGCGGGAATTTCGAAAGTCTGTGCCCACCACTGCGCCAGCTCGGGCGCGCGCGGGTCGGCGGGGCCGGCGACGGGACCGAAAAATACGTAATCGACATCCATCTCGCCCGCCGTCATGGCGTCGTGGCGGCTGGAAAGATGGCCCGCGCCCACGATCATGGCGGGCTTGAGCGCGGCGATGGCGGCTTTGAGGGCGGCAGGGCCGGCGGTGACATGCACGCCATCGGCGCCCAGGCGCCTGGCCAGGTGCGCATCGTCTTCGAGCAGCACGGCGCAGCCGGCGCCCTGGCCGACATGGATGATGGCGGCGGCCAGCTTTTCATAGGCGGCCGCATCGCGCTCGCCCCGCGCCACCAGGATGGCGGCGAATTCACCCGCGCTGAGGACGCGCATCAGCGTGTTGGGAAAGCTCTCGGGCGCGGCATCCGTGGGGGTGATGAGATAGAGCTGGGGGGCCATGACCTGAAATACTCGACGCGGGACGTGGTCTCTCTGTGCGCCCATTTTGGCAAGAAAGAGGACGCCTCTCCAATAGGCCATGGCCCGGCCGGGCGCAAAGAAAATGCGCGCCCGGGGCAGGGCGCGCAAGGTGACGTCGGGACGTGGGAGTAAAAAATCAGGCGGCGCGGTCGAGCTCGCCGCTCCAGGTGCCCAGCGCGGCCAGTGAATTCATATGGGCGCGATGGGTGAAGGCGGCCTGGGCCTGGGGGAAATTCTCGCGGCGGCCGGCCCAGGTGCGCAGGGCGACGTTTTGCAGGGCGCGGCCATAGGAGAAGGTCAGCGGCCAGGGCTTGCCGGCGATGCCGTTCATGGCCGACAGATGCGCGGTGGCTTCCTCGTCGGTCTGGCCGCCGGACAGGAAGGCGATGCCCGGAACGGCGGCGGGCACATGGGCGCGCAGAACCGCCACGGTGCGCTGAGCCACTTCCTCGATGCCGGGGCGCTCGCGGGCATTGATGCCGGGCAAGACCATATTGGGCTTGAGCAGCATGCCGGCGAGGTCCACTCCGGCAAGGCGCAGTTCCTTGAAGGTGTTTTCCAGCACGTCGCCGGTCACCTGGGCGCAGCGCTCCATGGAATGATTGCCCGGCTCGCCATCGCCCACCACTTCGGGCTCGACCACCGGCACGATGCCGGCTTCCTGGCAGAGAATGGCGTAGCGGGCCAGCGCATGGGCATTGGCGCGGATATTGTTGCGGGTGGGGGCGATGTCGTTGATGGTGATGACGGCGCGCCATTTGGCGAAGCGCGCACCCAGATCGGCATAATGGGCCAGGCGCTGGCGCAGCCCATCGAGCCCCTCGGTGATCTTTTCGCCGGTATCGCCCGGCATGGGGAAGGCGCCGCGATCGACCTTGATGCCGGGAATGCAGTCGGCATCGGCCAGGATGGCGCGGAAGGGCGTGCCGTCGGCGGCCGATTGCTCCAGCGTCTCCTCGGTGAGGATGACCCCCGAGATATAGTTGCGCATGGCGTCGCTGGAGCGGAACAGCATCTCGCGATAGTCGCGGCGCAGGTCCAGGGTATTGGGCAGGTTGATCTTGGCAAAGCGCTTGGCGATGGTGCCTTCGGATTCATCGGCGGCAAGAATGCCTTTGCCCGGCTCCATCAGCTTCTGGGCGATGGCGTTCAGTGACTTGGTCATGGATGCTACCTCGGGTGCAATTGGCCCGAGATTAGACATTCGTTTTTTGGCTTGCGATTAGACCTCCGGTTATTCGACCAAAGGCGGATCGGGCCTAATGCAGCGTCGCCGGCGCGTGCCCCATTGCCAGCACCAGCCGGTCAAACCCCTCTGCCGTGCCTGCGCGCCGCGCCGCCATGTCGCCCGCCAGAACGGTCAGTTGCTCGGTATAGACCATGCCGGTCGCGGCGCCCCGAGGCAGCAAATCGATGGTCACCAGCCCGGCGGAGAGCAGGAGGCCGTCCTGGTGCATGGTATAGGCGTAGAGGATGCGCCGGGGCGCCAGCAGGTCCAGATAGCGGATATCGACGGCGTGAATGGTCCCCTGCGTGTCGCGCATGCGGCTGAAGTCGCGCCCGCCGGCTCGAAAATCCTGCGCCTCCTCCAGCATCGTCCAGTCGGGATGGCAGCCGGACCAGGCCTGCTTGAGCGCGGGTTCGGCCCAGAAGCGCCAGGCATGGACAGGGCGGCCGGGCAGTGTGCGCTCGATGGTGAAGGTGGCGTGGCGGTCGGGCCGGGCGGTCATGGCGCTTCCTTTTCGGGCGTGGCCCGCATCAGGGCGTCGAGGCGGTCGAAGCCGGCCCCAAGCTGGCGCTGGTGCTCGGCCAGCCAGGCCTGCATCGCCGCCAGCCCCTGCGCGTCCAACGCGAAGGTGCGGGTGCGCCCCTGTTTGGTGGAGGCCACCATGCCGCCCTTTTCGAGTACCTGTAAATGCTTGAGCGCCGAGGGCAGCGCCAGACCCAGCCCGATGGCCAGTTCGCTCATCGCGGCGGGGCCCTGCGCCAGGCGCGTCACCATGGCGCGGCGATGCGGGTCGGCCAAAGCGTGGAAAAGCTGGTCGAGCCGGGCGGGTTCGGTATGCAGCGCGCCCTCCCTCATTGCGCCAGGAAACGCGCCGGCATGGCGTCGCGATAGGGGAACATGTCGAAATAGGGCCGGGCTTCGGCCAGTGCCCGGGCCACGCTGGGCCGCGCCAGCAGCCGCTCGAAATAGGCCGCGAGATTTGGGTGATCGGCGGGGAAGGGTTCGACGACGGCGGCAAAGAACAGGCCCGGCGCGGCGGCGCAATCGGCCAGCGAGAAATCGCCGCCGACCGCCCAGTCCCGTCCGGCCATCTGCCCCTCGATCATGCCATAGGCCGTGCGCAGGATGTCGCGCGCTTCGGCCACCCCATGCGGGTCGGCCGCGCCCGGGGGGCGGATGCGGTCGATGACGATCTTTTGCATCGGCACCTGCACATATTGATCGAAAAACCGATCCCAGAGGCGGGTGTCGAGTGCGGCCTCCGGCTCTTCCGGCAGCAGCGGGACCGGGCCGGGGTAATAGCGATCGAGATATTCGATGATGATGCTGGTTTCCGGCACGATGCGGTTGCGCGCCGTGTCTTCGAGCACGGGGATCTTGCCCACCGGCCAGCGCCCGGTCACCTGAAGGGCCGATTGCGGATCGCCCAGATCGACGATTTTTTGCGTGAAGGGCGTATCGTTCTCATAAAGGGCGATCAGCACCTTGTGGCAGAACGAAGCGAGCGGATGCAGATAAAGCGTCAGCGACATTTTTCGGCGTGTCCGGATAGTTTCCGATCTTGGAAACTATCCGGGCCGCCAGCAGCTGGCAAGAAAAACTTTCACAGCACGGAAACTATTTCTTCAGCGCCTCGACGCCGGGCAGGGGCTTGCCTTCCATCCATTCGAGGAACGCGCCGCCGGCGGTGGAGACATAAGTGAAGCTGTCCTTGACCCCGGCATGGGCAAGCGCGGCGACGGTGTCGCCGCCGCCGGCCACCGAGACCAGGTGCCCGTCATGGGTGCGTTTGGCGACATATTGGGCCAGGGCGACAGTGCCGGCGTCGAAGGGCGTCATCTCGAAGGCGCCGAGCGGGCCGTTCCAGACCACGGTATGGGCATCGTCGATGGCGGCCTTGATGCGTTCGAGCGAGGAGGGTCCGATATCCAGGATCATGCCTTCGGGATCGATGGCGTCGACGCCGTAGAGGCGGGTGGGGGTATCGGCCTTGAAATGCCAGGCCACCACCGCGTCGATGGGCAGGATGATGGCGCAGCTCGATTTTTCGGCCTTTTCCATGATGCGCCGGGCGGTGTCGGCCAGGTCCTTTTCACACAGCGACTTGCCGACGCCATGGCCCTGGGCATGCAGGAACGTATTGGCCATGCCCCCGCCGATGACGAGGCCGTCGACCTTGGTGACGAGGTTTTCCAACAGGTCGATCTTGGAGGAGACCTTGGCGCCCCCGACAATGGCGATGACCGGCTTTTTCGGCTTGCCCAGCCCGGCTTCGAGCGCTTCGAGCTCGGCCGCCATGGCCAGGCCCGCTGCCGCCGGCAGCAGATGGGCCAGGGCCTCGGTGGAGGCATGGGCGCGATGGGCGGCCGAGAAGGCGTCGTTGACATAACAATCGCCCAGGCTGGCCATGCGCCGGGCCAGTTCGATGTCATTGGCTTCCTCGCCGGGGTGGAAGCGGGTGTTTTCCAGAACGAGGACGGCGCCGGCAGGGGCTTGCTCGATAGCGGCGCGGGCGGCGCTGACATCGGTCCAGTCGGTGGCTACGAACCCCACCGGATGGCCGGTGAGGTCGGCGATGGCCGGGCAGACCTGTTCGAGCGAGAAATCGGGGTTCACCTTGCCCTTGGGGCGGCCGAAATGGCTGAGCAGGATGGCCTTGCCGTCATGCTTGACGATTTCGCGGATGGTGGGCACGAGGCGCTCGATGCGGGTGGCGTCGGTCACCTGCCCATCGGCCACCGGCACGTTGAGATCGGCGCGCAGCAGCACGCGCTTGCCCTTGAGGTCGAGTTCGTCGAGGGTCTTGAAACTGGCGCTCACGGCACTTCTCTCCCATGTCCGGGTCTGTCTGCGGGTGGGTAGCAGAGTGTGGCTTGCGGCGGAAGCGGGAACAAGAAAAATCTCCCCGCGCGCAAATGGAAAGGGGCGCCCCGAAGGGCGCCCCTGAAATACGGATCGACAAAAAATCAGAGCGTCTTGGCGAAGGCGACGGTGGTGTCGGCCATGCGGTTCGAGAAGCCCCATTCATTGTCGTACCAGCCCATGATGTTGACGAAGTTGCCGTCGATCACCTTGGTCTGGTCGAGCAGCAGCGTGCAGCTGTGCGGATCGTGGTTGAGATCGCTCGAAACCAGCGGATGGCGGGTATAGGTCATGATGTTCTTGAGCTTGCCGTCGGCCGCTTCGACCAGGGCGTCATTGACTTCCTGGGCGGTGACGTTGCGGCCGGAGATGAACTTCAGGTCGACCAGCGACACATTGGGGGTGGGCACGCGCACCGAGATGCCGTCCAGCTTGCCCTTGAGGCGCGGCAGCACCAGGCCGATCGCCTTGGCGGCGCCGGTGGAGGTGGGGATCTGCGAGAGGGCCGCCGCGCGGGCGCGGTAGAGGTCCTTATGCATGGTGTCGAGCGTGGGCTGGTCGCCGGTATAGGAATGGACCGTGGTCATCATGCCCTTTTCGATGCCGACCAGATCGTCCATCACCATGGCCATGGGGGCCAGGCAATTGGTGGTGCAGGACCCGTTGGAAATGACCACGTGGTCCTTGTTCAGCAGGTGATGGTTGATGCCGTAGACCACGGTGAGGTCGGCGCCTTCGGCGGGGGCCGAGACGATCACCTTCTTGGCGCCGGCGGCCAGGTGGGCGGCGGCCTTTTCGCGGGTGGCGAAGATGCCGGTGCATTCGAGCACGATATCGACGCCCATGGCGGCGTGGGGCAGCTCGGCCGGGTCGCGCACGGCGGTGACCTTGAAGGTGTGGCCGGCGGTGCGGATGGTGTCGCCATCGACCACCACTTCGTGGGGGAAGCGGCCATGCACGCTGTCATAGCGCAGCAGATGGGCATTGGTCTCCACCGGGCCGAGATCGTTCACCGCCACGACCTGAATATCGGTGCGGCCCGACTCGACTATGGCGCGCAGAATGTTGCGACCGATGCGGCCAAAGCCATTGATGGCGACGCGAACTGCCATTTTAGACGCTCCTGGGAGGAAATTGGGGTAAGGGGGTCGGGGCTCTCTTACACTTGGGCGGTGACGGCTTCAACAACGGCCTTCGGCGTAATGCCAAAGTGGGCATAGAGCGCCTCGATCGGGCCGGAGGCGCCGAAGGAGTGCATGCCGACAAAGCGGCCCTTGTCACCCAGCAGCTTGCTCCAGCTCATTTCGATGCCGGCCTCGATGGCAACGCGGGCCTTGGCCTTGCCGAAGATTTCGGCCTTGTAGGCGTCGGACTGCCTGGCGAAAAGCTCCATGGAGGGCACCGAGACGACGCGGGCGGAAATACCCTTTTCGGCCAGTTCCTTCTGCGCTTCGACGGCGATGGCCACTTCCGAGCCGGTGGCGAAGATCACCGCATCGGCGTCGGCCGGGCCGACCAGGCTATAGGCGCCGCGGGCCGATTTGTTCTCGGCCGAATACTCGGTGCGAAGCGCCGGCAGGTTCTGGCGGCTGAGCGCCAGGATGGAGGGCGCGTCGGCGCTTTCCATGGCGATCTGCCAGCATTCGGCGGTTTCCATGGCGTCGGCGGGGCGCAGCACCAGCAGGTTGGGAATGGCGCGCAGCGCCGACAAATGCTCGACCGGCTGGTGGGTGGGGCCATCCTCGCCCAGGCCGATGGAATCGTGGGTCATGACATAGGCGACGCGCTGGCCCATCAGCGCCGAGAGGCGGATGGCCGGGCGGGCATAGTCGGTAAAGACCAGGAAGGTGCCGCCATAGGGGATCAGCCCACCATGCAGCGCCACCCCGTTCATCACCGCCGCCATGGCGTGCTCGCGGATGCCGTACATCATGTAGCGGCCCGTGCGGTTGTCGGCCTGGAAGGGCTTGGTGTCGGGGGTGTTGGTCAGGTTGGAGCCGGTGAGGTCGGCCGAGCCGGCCAGCGCTTCGGGCAACACCCTGGTCAGCACTTCCAGCGCCATCTGGCTGGCCTTGCGGCTGGCGACCTTGGGCTTGTCCTCGGCCAGCTTCTTCTTGTAGTCGGCAAAGGCTTCGGCAAAAGCGGCGGGCAATTCGCCATTCATGCGGCGGGTGAACTCGGCCTTGCTGTCCGCCTTGGCCAGCCGCGCTTCCCATTCGCCGCGCAGATTCTGGCTGCGCTTGCCGGCGGCGCGCCAGGTTTCGAGGATTTCGGCAGGGATTTCAAAGGCCGGATAGGTGATGCCCAGCGCCGCCTTGGCGCCGGCCAGTTCCTCGGCGCCAAGCGGGGAGCCATGCACCTTCTCGGTGCCGGCCTTCTTGGGGGCGCCGAAGCCGATGGTGGTCTTGGCCGCGATCATGGTCGGGCGGTCGGAGGTCTTGCTGGCGAGCAAGGCCTTTTCGATCGCCGCCTGGTCGTGGCCGTCGATCTCGATGGTGTTCCAGCCCGAAGCCTTGAAGCGGGCGATCTGGTCGGTGCTGTCGGCATTGGAGACGGCGCCGTCGATGGTGATGTTGTTATTGTCCCAGATCAGGGTGAGCTTGTTGAGCTTGAGATGGCCGGCCAGTGCGATGGCTTCCTGCGAAATGCCTTCCATCAGGCACCCGTCGCCGGCCAGCACCCAGGTGTGGTGATCGACCAGGTTGCCGCCGAATTCGGCGGCCAGCTTGGCCTCGGCCACGGCCATGCCCACGCCGTTGGCAATGCCCTGGCCGAGCGGGCCGGTGGTGGTCTCGATGCCTTCGGCGTGGCCATATTCGGGGTGGCCGGCAGTGATCGAGCCGAGCTGGCGGAAATTCTTGATCTGCTCGATGGTCATGTCCTGGTAGCCGAGCAGGTAAAGCGCCGAATAAAGCAGCATGGAGCCATGACCGGCCGAGAGCACGAAGCGGTCGCGGTCGGCCCACTTGCTGTCGGCGGGATCGAACTTCATCACCTTGGTGAAGAGCACAGTGGCGATATCGGCGCAGCCCATGGGCAGGCCGGGATGGCCGGAATTGGCCTTTTCCACCGCGTCCATGCTGAGGGAACGGATTGCGTTGGCCAAATCGTTCTGATGGGCGGTATTCGTCATGGGTTGGCGCTTTCTCAAGGCTGGATTCTGGGGAGAAGAGGCACATAAAGCCTCCTCCCAAAGGCGGGTTCGAGGCATAACATGTTCCCTTGCCCTGTCAATGACGCCCTGGGTCGCGCCCCTTGCGCCGGCGGCCCGGTTCCGGCAGGCTGGCCTCTTGGAATCGCCCTGTCGTGAGGATCCCGGCCGCAATGAGTGACACCGAACTTCAGGATGGGCTCGTCGCCGCCACCGCGCGGTTCGACCGGGCCGTGGCGCGGCTCGACCAGAGCGTGAAAAACCTCGGCTCCCGGCTGCGCCAGCACAATCGCATCGAGGTCGATACCCAGCGCCTCGTGCATGAGCGGGCGCGGCTGGCCACCGAGCTGGACAAGACGGCGGCGCGCGCCAAGCGCCTGGACGACAGCGCCCACGAGGTGTCGCGCCGGCTGGTGGTGGCCATGGAAACGGTGCGCGAAGTTCTGGCCAAGGCGGAGTAAGCGGCGTGCCCGAAGTCAATGTCGAGATCAATGGCCGCAAATACCG
>NZ_JAUCDN010000050.1:0-14616 GCF_034675085.1 Devosia sp. | reverse complement strand
CGGCGCCCCGGCGCAAGACGATGGACGAGACGGGCGGCGGAAATTTCTGCGCCAGCAGCGTGCCCAGGAACACCATGGGCAGCGCCCCGGCAGCCGCCAGCCACACACGAAGCGAAACGCCCGTGCTGGCAAAGACCAGCGCCAGCCTCGCCACCGCATTGATGAAGAACACCGCGACCAGCGTGGAGCGCACCATCACATGGGTAAGAGGCTGGCGATACATCTGCCAGATGATGGGCGGGCCGGCGGTGGAAAACAGTCCGCCCATGATGCCGCCGATCATGCCGGTGGTGATGAAGGAGACCGGCCCGCTGCGCCGCTCGCGCGGCTCGGGCCGATGCAGCAATTGCAGCGCGGCGAAGATGATCAGCGCGCCCAGGGTCAGCGCCAGCGCCGACAGCGCGCTAGTGGCCAGATAAAGCAGCAGCCCATAGCCGATCAGCAGGCCCGGCAGGCTGCCCAGCATCAACAGCGCAAAGCCCTTGCGGTCGATTTCACGCCAGTCCCGGCGCAGCATCATCATGCCGTTGAAGATGACCAGCAGGCTGGACAGGATCGCGGCCTCCGGCAGCGGAATCAGGTGGAACAGACCGATGGCGCCCACCAGGATGAGGCCGAAGGCAAAGCCGGTGAGCGACTGCACCCAGGCAGCGCCCCCGGCGACCAGCCAGACCAGCACGAGATCGAGCACACCGCCGCTCATAGGGCGCGCAACTGCCGGAACAGGTCGGCGAAGCGGCTTTCGGGATTGAAATAGACCGCAGGAAAGCCGATCGGGGCAGGGGCCTCGATCCAGCCTCCGCCCGGAACGGTCTGGCCGCTCCAGAGCTGTTCCCACGAGCCGGCGGGCAGATAGACCGGACGGCTCTGCGCGCCCGCCTGCCAGACCGGCGCGACCAGCAGGTCGTTGCCGTAAAGATATTGATCCTGGATGGCGTGGGTCTGCGCATCGGTCTCGTGATGCAGGAATAGCGGCCGCTGCACCGGCAGGCCCGTTGTCGCCGCTTCGGCGGAGAGGTGCCGGAGATAGGGCGCGAGCGCGCGATAGAGCCGGGTCATGCGGGCGAAATGGGCGAGCACGTCCGCGTCCTGGTCGAGTTGCAGATTGTCCTTGGGCCGGTTGCCCTCATGGCTGCGCATGACCGGAGTGAAGGCGGCCATTTCCGACCAGCGCATGATCAACTCTGGCGTGCGCAGATTGCCGAAAAGGCTGGTATAGCCGCCAATATCGGAGTGGTGGTAGGCGTTGCCCAGCAGGCCGGAGGAGAGCGCGCCGCAGATGACGGTGACCAACCCGTCATGGCGGGAAAAATCCACCGACTGGTCTCCGCCCCAGAGCAAGGGGCAATGCGCCTGCACGCCGGTGAAGCCCGCGCGCATGAACCAGAGCGCCTCGCCGGTCTTGCCCCGGCTGGCGACGGCGCGCGCATTGACCTCGGCCCACAGCGTCGGCCAGCCATTGTGCATCAGCCGCGCATCGATCCCATTGGCGAGATGGACATCGATGGGCAGATATTCCCCGAAATCGGCCATCCAGCCCGAAAGGCCGAAATCGAGCATGTTCTGGCCGATGATGCGTTCGGCAAACCATTCCGCGGCCGCCGGATTGGTGAAATCGACCACGCCGCAGTCGAATTCGCCGAAATCGACCAGCGCCGTCTGCCCCGCATCATTGGTGGCGAAATAGCCGCCGGCCTCGGCTTCGGCAAAGAGCGGGCCATCGGCGGCAAGATAGGGGTTCACATAGCCCAGGAATTTGATGCCGCGTGCCTCCAGCGCGGCAATGCGCCGGGAGAGCTGGGGATAGCGGCTGTCATTGGCCTGCCAATCCCAGAACAGGCGCGCCCCGAACGAGGTGTGGCGCAGCCCCACCCAGTCCTCGCACCAGAGCCCGGACACCGCGACCCCCGCTTCGAGCATGTTTTCCAGCCGCGCAAAGGAATTCTCGCCATCCTTGAGCCCGATAATGGCGCCGCGATAGACCCATTCGGGCAATTCGGGCTGGCGGCCGAAACGGCTCGACAGCGTGCCGACCAGTTCGATGAGATTGTCGCCGCCGAAAAGCTCGATGCGGGACGGGATTTCCCAGACTTCGATCTCGTGGAAATCGGCGTGGCGGAAATCGAAGGCCGAATAGGCGGTGGTGTTCACATGCAGGCCATAGCGGCGCGAGGACAGCCAGGTTGGCTGCGGATAATTGGTGTTCCAGTAATCGCCGCCGGCCTTGTTGTGCAGGTCGGAAAGGCGCGTGATCTCGGTGCTCTTGTCGCGGCCGACGCCGGGCTCGGAGGTCCAGAGCGGAAAGCGGCGGCCGCGCAGGTCGAGATAGGACATCTGCTCGCCGCCGCCCCAGACATGCTCATCCGCCTCGGCGGCGATGCGCAGCCAGAAGCGGTTGATGCCGCCATCGAGAGCTTCAAATTGCAGGCCCGCATCGCTCACCGTAAGCCCCAGCAGCGGCGGGCTGCTTTCACTGGCCGAAAGGGTAACGCGATTGCCCTCGACCCGCGTGTCGCGCAGCGCGATGCGCTCGCTGACATAATCCTCGATGTCGAAATTGCCGCGATACATGTCCATGCGCGCATCGCCATGGCCGACGAACAAAGCCGGAGCCGCCGCGTCATGGGCGATGAGCAGCCTGTCGCCGAGATGGATGGTAAAGCCGCCGGGCGTGGTGTGGAGGTGGATCATGGACTGTCGCTCAATTCTGGGTCAGGCCGGCATCGACGATGAAATTGGCGCCGGTGGCGCCGGCGCTTTCATCGGAGCCCAAAAACAGCGCCATGCGGGCGACATGGCTGGCATCGAGCCGGAATTTCAAAGCCTGCAAATCGATGAATTGCTGGTTGAGTTCGGGCGTCAGCCATAGCTTTTGCTGGCGCTCGGTGAGGATGGCGCCGGGCACGATGCAGTTGACGCGAATGGCTTGGGGGCCAAGCTCGCGCGCCAGCGTGCGGGTCATGCCGTTGATCGCCGCCTTGGCGGTGGTGTAGCCCACCATGCCCGGCCGGCCGCGCATCCAGGAGATCGAGCCCAGCATGATGATGGAACCGCCGCCCGCCGCCGCCATGCCGGCGCGAACCGCCTGGGTGGCGAAGAACTGGTGGTCGAGATTGAGCGCCAGCATGCGGCGCCAATAATCGGGCTCGACGCTGTCCAGCTCGTGCCGGTCGTCCTTGCCGGCATTGTTGACGAGGATGCGCACCGGGCCGGTTTCAGCTGCGGCTTTTGCCAGCGTTGATCGCAGGGAAGCGATGTCGGTGACGTCGCAGGCGTGGAAGCCGGCGCCGGTTTCCGTTGCCAGCGCAGAGCCGGAGGCGGTGTCGATATCGAGGAAGCTGACCAATGCATCCTGCGCCCGGAAGGCGCGTACCATTTCCGCGCCGATGCCCGACGCGCCGCCGGTAATCACGACATGCCGGCCGGCAAGGGAGGCATAACGCACAGAATCATAGCTCATTTCAGGCTTCCGGATCGAAAAAGGGCTTGGCGAGGCCGGGCACGTCGACGCGCATGGCGAACAGACCGCCTGAGAGCGGGTAGGCGGCAAGCTGCGCGTCGCTGCTGCCATCGCGGGCCGAGGTGACATAGAGGGTTTTCAAATCTGGTCCGCCAAAGCAGGGCATGGTCGGCGATTGTGCGGGGACAGGAAAACTGGCGAGCAATTCGCCCGAAGGCGCATAGCGATGAATGCGGGCACCCTGATAGAGCGCAGACCAATAGCAGCCTTCGGCATCCACCGCCGCGCCGTCGGGGCGGCCTTGATCGGCGTCGGTTGGGGTCAGTTGGGCGAAGACGCGGCGGTTGGAAATCTTGCCGCGATCGAGGTCGTAATCGTAGGCGTGGATGACGTAGCGCAGCGTATCGGAATGATAGAGCGTGCGCCCATCGGGGGAAAAGGCCAGGCCATTGGAGGTCATGAGCCCATCGGCGAGCTGTTCGAGCCCGCGCCGGTCGAAGCGATAGAGCGCGGCGCGGCCCTGCCGTTCGGGATCGATGGTGCCGGCCAGAAACCGCCCGCGCGGATCGGTGCTGCCGTCATTGAAGCGGCTGCCGGGGAAGGTTTCGGGGTTTGCCGCGAGCAGCTTGCGCCCGCCGTCCGGCTCCATGTGGTAGATGCCGCTGCACTGCGCGGCGATGATCGTGCCATTTGCGAGCGGCGCGAAACAACCCAGTTCCTCGGATAGGTCGAGCGTTTCGAGCGTTCCCGATTGCGGATCGAAGCGGTGCAGGCGCTTGCCGTTGATATCGGTGAAACGCAGGGTCTGCCTTTCGGCTTCCCAGACCGGGCTTTCGCCCAGCCGCATGCCGAGAGCGGCGACGCAGTGGAAGGGACTGCTCATCAATAGGCCGATTGGCTGGCGGCGGGGGCCTGCGCCTGGCGCAGCTCGGCCAGCCATTCGCCGGCGCGGCTGGTCATCATGCCCATGTCGGAGGAGACGGCGGCAAAGCTGTAGCCATAATCGAGAAAACGCCGCACCATGGCGGGATTGGGCCCGACAATGCCGATGGGCTTGCCCGCCTTGGCGGCGGCCCTCGCCGCATGGGCGATCAGCTCCTGCACGTCCTTGTGGCCGATATCGCCGATATGGCCCATGGCGGCGGAGAGATCGCCGGGACCGACAAAGACCGCATCGACCCCTTCGACGGCGGCGATAGCGCCCAGATTTGCGACCGCCTCGGGTGTTTCCAGCTGCAATATGGAATAGGCCCGCTCATGCGCGCCGGCCAGATAGAAGGGTAGGGTGCCGAAATGCGAGCCGCGATGCACCGCCGCCACGCCTCGTACGCCATGAGGGGGATAGCGCATATAGGACACCGCCTCCCGGGCTTCTTCCGCGGTCTGGATGAAGGGCAGCATCAGCGTTTCCGCCCCGGCGTCCATGGCCCGCTTGACCAGGATCTGGTCGGCCCAGGCCAGCCGCACCACCGGCGCCGATGCGGTGCAGCCGATGGCCCGCAGAATGTGCGCGAGATCGGAAAATTCGATGGTGACATGCTCCATGTCGACCACGAGGAAATTAAAGCCGGCATGGCCCAGCGCCTCGGCGGTGTTGGGCGCGGCGGCCATCAGCCAGGTGCCCAGGGGAGTGCCGGATGCGAGCAGGGTCTGGAAGGCCTTCATGCTGGCGCCTTTCTAGTAGATGACGGGATCGGGCAGCTTTTCGCTGCCTTCGAGGAAATCGAAATCGCAGCCCTTGTCGGCCTGGCTGACATGGCGCTGATAGAGGGCGGCGTAGGAGCGCCCGTAAAGCGGCTTGCGCGGCACGCCTTCGCCGCGCCGTCGCGCCAGTTCTGCCTGGTCCACCTCCATGTCCAGCCGGCCGGCCGGGATATCGAGAATAACCATGTCGCCGGTGCGGAGCAGGCCGAGCGGCCCGCCCACGGCGGCCTCGGGCGCGACATGCAGGATGCAGGTGCCGTAATGGGTGCCCGACATGCGCCCGTCGCAGATGCGCACCATGTCGCGCACGCCCTGCTTCAGGAGTTTCTTGGGGATCGGCAGATTGCCCCATTCGGGCATGCCGGGCGCGCCGACCGGGCCGGCATTGCGCAAAACGATCACCCACTCGGGGGTGATGTCGAGATCGGGATCGTCCAGCACGCGGTTCATTTCCGCCGGATCGTCGAAGACGATGGCTGGCCCGCGATGGCGAAGGAATTTCGGATCGGCGGCCGAGGATTTCATCACCGCGCCGTCGGGCGCCAGATTGCCGCGCAGCACCTGCAATGTCTTGCCCCGTTCGAGCGGCACCACCGGATCGGCCTCGCCGCGGATGACATCGTCGTTCCAGCATTCGGCATCGGCGATGGCCTCGCCCAGCGTCTGGCCAGACACCGTGGGACGGTCGAGCGCGAGATGGCGGGAGAATTTGCGCATCAGCGCCAGAATGCCGCCGGCGAAGTAGAAATCCTCCATGAGGTATTCCCCCGAGGGGAAGAGATTGGCGGCGACGGGAATGCGCGCGGCCACCTCCGACAGATCGTCCAGCGTCAGCTCCACCCCGGCCCGGCGCGCCATGGCGATCAGATGCACCGCCGCATTGGTCGAGCCGCCCATGGCCATATAGGCCACGGCGCCATTGAGGAAGGTTTCGCGGCTGAGAAGGGTGGAGGGGCGAACATCCTGCCAAACCATCTCGCAGATGCGTACCCCGCAGGCCGAGGCCATGCGCACATGGCCCGAATCGGCGGCGGGAATGGAGCTGGCGCCCGGCAATGTCAGCCCCATGACATCGACGATGGACGTCATGGTCGATGCGGTGCCCATGGTGTTGCAGGTGCCGATGGAGCGGGTCATGCGGCTTTCCAGATCTACCCAATCCTGCGGCGTGATGGTGCCGGCGCGCAATTCGTCCCAATATTTCCGCGTATGGGTGCCCGCCCCAGTCTTGGTGCCGCGCCATTGCCCGTTCGACATAGGCCCGGCCGGGCAGAAGATGACCGGCAAATCCATCGAAATGGCGCCCATCAGCAGGCCGGGGGTGGATTTATCGCACCCGCCCAGCAGCACCGCGCCATCGATGGGGTGGGAGCGCAACAGCTCCTCGGTCTCCATAGCGAGGAAATTGCGATAGAGCATGGTGGTGGGCTTGACCATGACCTCGCCCACCGACAGGGCCGGCAGCTCCACCGGATAGCCCCCCGCCTGCCACACGCCGCGCTTCACCGCCTCGGCCCGGTCGCGCAAATGGCTGTGGCAGGGGCTCATATCGCTCCAGGTATTGATGATGCCGATAACCGGGCGCCCCATGAATTCCTCGCGGCGCATGCCCATCTGCTGAGTGCGCTGGCGATGGGCGAAGCCACGCATGTCATCGGACCCATACCAGCGCTGCGAACGCAACTCGGCCAGTGTCTTGCGCGCTCGTTCCTGGGTCATGTCGTCCTCTGTTGCAGCGGGATAAATCTGCTGCTATGAGTTTTATCATAGCGCTACGATTTTATCACCGCAATGGCGATGATGATCGTGGAGGAGCCGGTGGAATTCAGGGGCTTGCAAGGGTCTCTGGGTCGTTTTCCGGATGCAGTATCGTTGTTGCGCTACGAATGGAGGATGGATTGGCGGGGTCGGCAGTTCCGCGCAAGCGCCGGAAGATCCAGGGGGTGACGATGGTCGACGTCGCCCGCCGGGCCGGCGTGTCTCCATCCACCGTCTCGCTGTTCCTGCGCCGGCCCGAGGCGGTGTCGCTCAAGGTGGGCGATGCGGTGCAGGCTGCGATCCGCGAGCTCAATTACGTGCCCAATCTTATGGCCGGCGGGCTGGCGGCGGCCAGCTCCAGCGTGGTGGGGGTGATCGTGCCCTCGGTGCGCAATGCCTTCTTCGCGGAAACCGTCGCGGCCTTGCAGCGCGAACTGGGCCAAGCGCGGCTGCAAATCATGCTGGGCCATACCGAATATGACCAGGGGGTGGAAACCGAGCTGGTGCGCACGGCCCTGTCCTGGGCGCCGGCGGCGCTGGTGATCGCCGGGACCGAGCATGGCAAGGCAACGCGGCAATTGCTCGAAGCGGCGCGGGTGCCCGTGGTCCAGGTGTGGGAGCTGGGCGGCGAGGCGCCCATCGACATGGCGGTGGGCTTTCACCATTACGAGGTCGGGGCGGCGGCGGCGCGGCATCTTGCGGCGCGGGGGCGGCGCAGGCTGGTGTTTTTCAGCGGGCGCGCCAATGACGACAAGCGGGCGGCCCAGCGCGCCGCCGGCTTTCTCGCCGCCGGGCGCGAGCTGGGCCTTGTCACGCAGCATCTGAGCCATCCCGCGCCGGCCACCACCGAATTGGGCGGCATCCTCTTCGCGCGCATGCTGAAGGAATTGGAGGGAGTGGAAGGTGTAGGCATCGGCTGCTCCAACGATCTGCTGGCGCTCGGCTCGCTCTTCGAGGCGCAGCGACGGCAGGTCGCCATCCCCCAGCAATATGCCGTTATCGGCTTCGGCGATCTCGAATTCGCCGCCTCGTGCAATCCGGCCCTGTCCACCATCAAGCCCTTCGGCGACCTGATCGGCAGCGAAGCGGCCCGCCTCATCCTCAAGAGCCTCGCCGATGGCGAGGCGCGCGAGCATGCCAGCATCGACACCGGCTTCGGCCTCGTGCACCGCCAGACGAGCTGAGGCATGGAGGGCTTGATTGTGACAAGAGGACTTGGAAGGCTTCATCATCGGGTGAGGATGTTTATCAGGGGGCGTGGATGAACCTGCTGACGCGTCCGCTCGAGCATGGCGAGCCGATTACGCTGTGGCGGCATTCCGCAGTGACGGCGGAGCTGTTCTCCAGCGCCGAACGCGCCATGGAAGGGGAGATGGACCCGTTCTTCTTCCTCACAAAGGAAAAGAACTTCATCCCGCATGAATATCCGTGCCGCACTGAATTCGGTGCGCGCTACCGCCATCGCCGCCCCGATGAGCGCACCACCGCCGCGCCGGACGAGGCCTGGCTGGGCTTCGGCTCGCCCCGGCTCGATCTGTCCGGCTTCTGGTTTCGCGCCACGCGCATCGCCGCCCGCGCCGAAACCGTCATCCTGGCCGAGACGGCGGGGCGCGGCGTGCTCCGGCTGGCCAGTTGTGGCGGCGCCATCCTGCGGGTCAATGGCAAGGAAGTGGGTTTTGTAGCGGAATATCGCCGCAATTTCGAACAGGCGATGGAGGCCGAAGTCGAGTTCGTCCGGGGGCAGAACCGGATCGAAATCTTCTTCGATGATCTGGCCGAGCGCGATGCGCGCTTTTACGTGCAGCTCGACTATGTGAGCGGTCCCCGCGCGGTGCAGGCCATTCCGGTCGATTGCGCTGCCGAGGATGCCGGTGCGATCGAAAGCGCGCTGGCATCCGCCCATTTCGAACGTGCCAGCCATGACGGGATCGATCTGCGTCTGCTGCTGCCAAGGCCGCTCGGCGTGGCGGCCACGGCCGAAATCACGCTGGATGGCGAAGCGGCGCGGGCGCCCATAGTTCGAAACCTGGCGGCGGGTTGCCGCGTGATCGAGATCGGTCCGGCCGATGCGCTGCCGGCGGGTTTCTGCCAGCTTAAACTGCGCCTCGGGGTCGATGGGTTCAGCGCCAGCCGGGTCTATGGCACGGAAATTTCGCATGCCCGTCGGCAGGGGCCGGCGCCCGCATCTCCCGAAGCACGGATAGAAGAGGCGTTGCGGGCCGTGGCGCGGGATATCGACTCCGGCACCACCGCCCTGTTGGCGCGGCTGGCTCTGGCAGACAACGGGACCGAAGCCCGTGCCCTTCTCGACGGGGCGCTGCGCCAGATCGAGGAATGCTGGGATTGCGCCGATTTCGCGCTGGTGCCGCTGCTCTGGTGCCGCATGCGCTGGCCGGAGCTTTTGGACGAGGCCGATTGCGCGCGCATCGATCGCGCCCTCCTCTCCTATCGCTATTGGCTCGATGAGCCGGGCAATGACGTGCAGTGGTATTTCTCCGAAAACCATGCCCTGCTGTTCCATACGGCGGCGCATCTGGCCGGAACCCTGCTGCCGGATGCGGTTTTCACGCGCTCGGGACGAAGCGGGCGGCAGCAGGCGGCGATCGGGCTGGAAAGGCTCAAGGCGTGGTTCGATCATTTCGAGTGCTGGGAAATGGCCGAGTTCAATTCCGCGCCCTATTTCCCCATCGATCTCAAGGGCCTGGCGGCGCTGTTTGCACTGTCGCCCGATGCAGACCTGCGCCGACGGGCCGGGCGCGCCGTGGCGCGGCTCCTCGAAATCGTCGCCAATTCCGCCCATCAGGGCGCGCTCACCGCCGCCCAGGGGCGCAGCTATGAACACAGCTTGCGCGGTGCCGCCACCCAGGAATTGTCCGCCATTGCCCGGATGCTCTGGGGCAGGGGCAGTTTCGGCAGCCATTTCCACGCGACGTCGCTGTTGGCGCTGTGCCTGCGGGATCACGGATTGGACCTCCCCGATTTGAGCTTGTGTGCCTGCCTTGCCGGCGAAGCGGCGCAGGAATGGCGCTTCGCGCAAGGGGAGGGCGGTTTTGCCCGCCTCTATCACCACAAGAGCGCCGACCATGCTATGGGCAGCGCCGTGGGCTATCGCTGGGGCGAATGGGGCTATCAGGAAACGCTGCTGCATCTGCGGCTGGGGACCAACCCGCAGGCGCAAATCTGGATCAACCATCCCGGCGAAATCATCCATTCCGGCCATGGCCGCCCGTCCTATTGGGGCGGCTCGGCCTCGGTGCCGCGCGTGCAGCAATATCGAGACCTGGCCATCGTGCTGTTCGGCGGGGTGGCCCCGCAGCCCGATTTTACCCATTGCTGGTTTCCGGGACCTGATTTCGACGTCGCCGGGATCGAGGGTGACAGCGCCTGGGCGGCTTCCGGCGCGGGGCTCGCGTTCATCCGTGGCTCCAGCGCCTTCGAACAGGTTTTGGACGGCCCGACCGCCAATCATGAATTGCGCCTTGCCGGCCGCAAATCCTGGTGGCTGGTCCGGCTGGGATCGGCGGCGCTGCATGGCGATCCAGCGCAGTTCCGGGCGCGCTTCGCCCCGCTCGAGCCGCGCGAGGATGGCGGAAGGATCGTGGTGGACGATCCCGATTACGGCCGGATCGAATTTTTTCCCGATGGCACGGTGCTGGGCGAAGGCCGCCGTATCGCGCCCGAGGATTTCACGGTTCTGGGAACGCGGGACACCCTGCCTCGCGGTCCCATTCAAAAGCGCAGGGTTTTGCAGGAGGCCTATTCGGGCCGCCCGTCTTAAGGGAGGAGACGTCACGATGAAGACGATGATTTGGCTTTCCGGTGTGGCTTTTGCCGCCATGGCCACCGCCGCCTTTGCCCAGGATGCGACGCAGGTGCGCATCATGTGGTATTCCGACGGCAATGAGGGCGAGGTGATCGCCGATCTGGTCGACCGGTTCGAGCAGGCCAATCCCGATATCGACATCATCCTGGACAATGTCGCCTATCAGGTGATCCAGGAGCAATTGCCGATCCAGCTCGCCTCGGGCGCCGGCCCCGATATCGCGCGCGTCACCAATCTCAAGGCCCAGGCCCAGCACTGGCTCGATTTGCGTCCCTATGTGGCCGATCCGGCCTATTGGGACGCCAATTTCGGCGATCGCTTCGACTGGATGCGCGAGGATGGCAGCGATGCGATCCCCGGCTACATGACCCAGCTGACCCTGACCGGCGGCTTCGCCAACGCCACCCTGTTCGAGCAGGCCGGGGTCGAACTGCCGGCCCATGGCGCCACCTGGGACGAATGGGTCGAGGCCAGCCGCAAGGTGATGGAAGACCAGGGGCTGCCCGCCGCCTTCGCCATCGACCGCTCCGGCCACCGCGTCGCCGGCCCGGCGATTTCCTATGGCGCCAAGTTCATCGGGGCGGATGGCAATCCGGCCCCCATCGATGATGGCGCCATGGATTTCTTCACCCGCCTCACCGACTGGACCGCCCAGGGCCTGATGCTGCCCGAAGTCTGGGTCTCGGCCGCCGGCACTACCTATCGCGCCGCTGCCGACGACTTCATCAACGCCCAGATTCCGTTCTACTATTCGGGCTCCTGGCAGGTCTCGAACCTATCCAGCAAGATCGGCGACGCCTTCGACTGGGTCGTGGTCGGCTCGCCCTGCGGCCCGGCCGGCTGCTCGGGCATGGCCGGCGGAGCGGCCATGGTCGCCATCAAATACACCAAGCATCCCGAAGCGGTGGCGCGGGTGATGGATTACCTGGCCTCGGAAGACATCGTGCGCGAATTCAGCGAGCGCACCCTGTTCCTGCCTGCCCATTCCGGCATTGTCGCCAAGGGCGGGCTGAACTTCCAGTCCGACGATCCCATGGTGCCGCCGGCCATGAACGCCTATGTCGCGGCCTCGGCCGAGACCCTGCCGGAAGCCGACCGCATGCCCGCCTGGGTCTGGGGCAACACGGTCTATGGCGCCATCGTCACCCGTGTCAGCCAGGTCATGGCCGGTGAGCTCACCATCGAGCAGGCGCGCGAGATGATGGATCGGGACATCGCCGACCAAGTCGAAGCCGCCGGACAGTAAGAATGGCGCGGTTCGGGAAAACTGCTGGACGGGTGGCAACATTGCCACTCGTCCTCATCGCCCGGGGGCTCGATCCGGTGCTGCGCCTATGGCAGCGCTGGACGGGCACCGGCGGCATGGTCACCTTCTTCCTCTTGCCCAACATGGCGATCTTCGGGGTGTTCGTCATCATTCCGTTGGTGCTCAACGTCATCTATTCGATGACGGGCGGGGTCGATATCCTGCTCAAGGACCGCAGCTTCATTGGCCTGGGACAATATGGAAGGCTACTGGAATGCCAGGACTACCTGGTGTCCACCACCTGCCGGGAAGACCAGTTCTGGACTGCGGTGCGCAATACCGGCACTTTCGTTCTGTTCCAGGTGAGCCTGATGGTCTGCGTCAGCATGATCACGGCGCTGATCCTCAACCGCAAGATCGCCGGGCGCGGTTTTTTCCGGGCCGTTTTCTTTTTCCCCGTGCTGCTCTCTCCGGTCGTGGTCGGGCTGATCTGGCGCTGGATCCTGCAACGCCAGGGGCTGATGAATCTGATCGTCACCAATCTGGGTTTCGATCCCGTGGTCTGGCTCAACGACCGCTTCTTCGCCTTTTCGGCCGCCATCGGCGTCTCGACCTGGGCGCATATGGGCTTTTACACGCTTATCCTCCTGGCTGGCTTGCAGGCCATTCCCAGGGACCTCTATGAGGCCGCCGAAATGGACGCGACCCCGGCCGCGCGCGTCTTCTGGCGCATCACCCTGCCGCTGCTGGGGCCGAACCTCGCCGTGGTGCTGGTACTGGCGCTGATCCGGGGCGTACAGATTTTCGATGAAGCCTATGTGCTGACTGGCGGCGGGCCGGGCACGAGCACGCTGTTCATCACCCAATATATCTACGAGGTCGGCTTTGCCTCCTTCCTGCGCAATCCGGGCCTGGCCGCAGCCGCCTCCATTCTCATGGGGCTGGTGCTGGTGGTGCTGACGCTCATCCAACTGGGCCTGTCGCGGCGGGCCGAAAAGGGGAATGCGCGATGAACGCCGTTCGCAATTTTGTCTTTGCCCGGCGCGGTCGCGCCGGCAAATGGCACTGGACCGACATCGTCACCTGGATCTGGCTGATCGGCGGAACGATCATCATGTTCGGCCCGGCGCTGTGGCTGATCTCCTCCTCCTTCAAGGGCCCGGCCCAACTGGCCGAGTTCCCGCCCACGCTGCTGCCCTATGTGCAGGAGGTCGCCACTGTCGAAGGCTATGACGCTCCGCTGCCGCTCTATCAGGTGACCCTGGAAGATGGTTCCACCCGCGTCATGGCCGAGATCAGGCGCATCGGCACCTCGGCGCAGATGGTCGATCCCGCCAATCCGCAGGAGCGGATCAGCGTCCGTCTCACCGACCGGCAACCGGTGCGCGAGGTGGGGCTGGCGATCAACAATTATACCGATCCGTTCCTGGCCTTCGATTTCATGCGCTATCTGGGCAATTCGGTCTTCGTCACCGTCATGGCGACGCTGCTAACGCTGCTGACCAATTCCATGGCCGCCTTTGCCCTGTCGAAATACCGCTTCAAGGGGCGAGACGCGGTGATGCTGCTGATCGTGGCGACGCTGATGGTGCCGCTCTCGGTCATCCTGGTGCCGCTCTATTCGGTGGTCAGTTCCGTGGGCCTGCTCAATTCGCTCTGGGGGGTGATCCTGCCCACCATCGCCACGCCCACTGGCGTGTTCCTGCTGCGCCAATACATGCTCACCATCCCCGATGAATTGATCGAGGCGGCGCGCATGGACCACGCCTCCGAATGGCAGATCTATTGGCGCATCATCCTGCCGCTGGCGGCGCCCGCCCTGGCGGTGCTGGCCATCTTCTCGGTGGTCTGGCGCTGGAACGACTTTCTCTGGCCGCTGATCGTCTTGTCGCGGCGCGAGCTCTACACGTTGCAGATCGGGCTCAACACCTATGCCGGCGAGCTCAATGTGCAGTGGCACTATATTCTCGCCATGACCGTGGTGACCATGATCCCGGTGGTCCTGGTGTTCATTTTCCTGCAGCGCTTCATCACCACCGGCATTGCCGGCGCAGGCATCAAATAGGAGGGGCGCATGGGCCGCATTGCCTTAAAGAATATCCGCAAGGCCTTCGACGCCGTCGAGGTTATCCATGGCGTCGATCTTGAAATCAACGAGGGCGAACTGGTGGTTTTCGTCGGCCCCTCGGGCTGCGGGAAATCGACGCTTCTGCGTCTGATCGCCGGTCTCGATACGCCGACCTCGGGCAGTATCGAGATTGATGGCCGCGACGTGACCAAGGCCGGCGCCGCCGACCGGGGCCTGGCCATGGTGTTCCAGTCCTATGCGCTTTATCCGCATATGACCGTGCGCCAGAACCTCTCCTTTGGGCTGGAAAACCAGCGCATGCCGCGACAGGACATCGTCGCGCGCGTGGACGAGGCGGCGCGGATGCTGGAAATCACCGAACTGCTCGAACGCCGCCCGACGCAGCTATCGGGCGGGCAGCGCCAGCGCGTCGCCATCGGCCGCGCCATCGTGCGCAACCCCACCGCGTTCCTGCTCGACGAGCCGCTCTCCAATCTCGATGCCGAACTGCGCGGCACCATGCGGGCCGAATTGTCGGCGCTGCATGCCCGGCTCGC